>CAXSEJ010000320.1:0-2007 GCA_964236395.1 uncultured Rhizobacter sp. | reverse complement strand
GGTCAATGCTTCGAACCAGGCGCCGAGCTTTCTTTTCGTCGCCGACGAGACGCCGTTGCACCGCAAGCTCGGAATCTACGAAACCAGGGCGTGACCCGGGCGGTGGGCCGGGTCGTCGAGCCGGCGCGAAGCGGGCATCGTCGAGCCCGCTTCTACAATCCGCCCGCCCATGCCAGCCATTTCGTTTCGCGACGTCGGAAAGACGTACCCAGGCGCTCGCGGTGCCGTGCATGCCCTCGACGGCGTGAGCTTCGACATCGAAAGCGGCGAGTTCTTCGGTCTTCTGGGTCCGAACGGTGCCGGCAAGACGACGCTGATCAGCATCCTGGCCGGCCTAGCCCGGGCGAGCCGCGGCAGCGTCAGCGTGCTGGGCCACGACGTGGTTGCCGACTACCCGGCGGCCCGGCGCGCCCTCGGCATCGTGCCGCAGGAGCTGGTGTTCGACCCGTTCTTCACGGTGCGCGAGGCCTTGCGCCTGCAGGCCGGCTACTTCGGCGTTCGCACCGACAAGCGCGCCAGCGACGCCTGGATCGACGAGTTGCTCGCCAACCTCGGCCTCGCCGACAAGGCCGACACCAACATGCGCCAGCTCTCGGGCGGGATGAAGCGGCGGGTGCTGGTCGCGCAGGCGCTGGTGCACCGGCCGCCGGTGATCGTGCTCGACGAGCCGACCGCCGGTGTCGACGTCGAGTTGCGCCAGACGCTCTGGCAGTTCGTCGCGCGGCTCAACCGCGAGGGCCACACGGTGCTGCTCACCACGCACTACCTCGAGGAAGCCGAGGCGCTGTGCGGCCGGCTCGCGATGCTGAAGCAGGGCCGGGTCGTCGCGCTCGACCGCACTTCGGCGCTGCTGGCCGGCACCGCCAGCACGATGCTGCGCTTCAAGATGGACCAGGCGCTGCCGGCAGCGCTCGCGGCTCAGTCGCGCATCACCGGCCGGATGATCCAAATTGCCGCCCACGACGCCGGGGAAGTCGAACGCATCCTCGGCGTGCTGCGCGCCTCCGGCTGCCGGCCAGAAGACCTGGAGATCGGCCGCGCCGACCTGGAAGACGTGTTCCTCGAAATCATGAGCGACGGCCTGAAGGCGGGCGCGGCGGCCGAAGGGGCTTCGGTATGAGCATGCTGCGTAGCTGCAAAGGCGCGACTGGGCTGCCTGGCAACGAGGTTCGCCGATGAGCGCCCAACTTCCCGCCGACGAGCTGCGTGCGCCACGGACGCTGCCGGCCGGCAGCATTCTCGCGGGCGCCGGCACGCTGCTCTACAAGGAAGTGCTCCGCTTCTGGAAGGTTGCGTTCCAGACGGTCGCCGCGCCCGTGCTGACCGCGATCCTCTACCTGCTGATCTTCGGCAACGTGCTCGAGGACCACGTGCGCGTCTTCGGCGGCCTGCGCTACACCAGCTTTCTGGTTCCCGGCCTGGTGATGATGAGCGTGCTCCAGAACGCCTTCGCCAACAGCAGCTCGTCGCTGATCCAGAGCAAGATCACCGGCAACCTCGTTTTCGTGCTGGTCACGCCGCTTTCGCCCTGGGCGTGGTTCGTGGCGTATGTCGGCGCCTCGGTGGTGCGCGGTCTGGTGGTCGGCACCGGGGTGATGCTCGCGACGATCGGCTTTGCGCCGCTGCATCTCGCCGAGCCCGGCTGGATTTTCGTCTTCGGTCTCGCCGGCGCGGTGCTGATGGGGGCGCTCGGCTTGATGGCGGGGCTCTGGGCGGAGAAGTTCGACCAGATCGCCGCGTTCCAGTCCTTCCTGATCATGCCGATGACCTTTCTCGCCGGCGTGTTCTATTCGGTCGCCTCGCTGCCGCCGTTCTGGCGCAAGGTCAGCTACCTGAACCCGTTTTTCTACATGATCGACGGTTTTCGCCACGGCTTTTTCGGCCGCAGCGATGTCGCCCCGACGACCAGCCTGGCGGTCGTCGGCATCGCCCTGGTGGTGGTGTGCGGGGTCTGCCTGCAGCTCCTGCGAAGCGGCTACAAGATCCGCCACTGACGGCGGCTCATGG
>CAXSEJ010000319.1:0-2014 GCA_964236395.1 uncultured Rhizobacter sp. | reverse complement strand
GCCATCTATTCGCGCAGCGGCGGCAGCCTCGGCATCGGCTTCGCGATTCCGGTCAGCACCGCGCATCAGGTGATGGAAGGCCTCAACAAGGACGGCCGCGTCGTGCGCGGCTGGATCGGCGTCGAGCCGCGCGACCTCACGCCGGAGATCGCCAAGACGCTCGACCTCTCCGTCAGGCAAGGCGTGCTCATCACCGGCGTGGTGCAGAGCGGGCCGGCGAGCGAAGGCGGCATGCGGCCCGGCGACGTGGTGCTGAAGATCGGCGCCACGCCGGTATCGAGCACGCCGCAGCTGCTCAACGCCGTCGCCGCCCTGAAGCCGCGGGAGACGGCGACGATCAGCGTGCAGCGCGGCGGCAAGGCGGTCGAGGTGACCGTGACCGTGGCGCAGCGGCCGCCATCGCGGCCGGCACCGGTCGGCCGCTGACGCGCGGCACCGCGGTCAGGGCGCCGTCTTTTCTTCGGCGCTCTTTCCAGGCGGCTGGGTGTGTCGGATGAAGATCTGCGCCGCCCAGATGCCCACCTCGTAGAGCAGCACCATCGGTATCGCCAGCGCGAGCTGCGAGACGACGTCGGGTGGCGTCAGCACCGCGGCGATGATGAAGGCGAGGACGACGAAGTAGGCGCGGAACGCCTTCAGCTTCTCGATGCTGACCAGCCCGAGCCGGGCCAGCACGACCACCGCGATGGGCACCTCGAAGGCGGCGCCGAAAGCGATAAACATGGTCATCACGAAGCTCAGGTAAGCCTCGATGTCCGGCATTGCCGAGACGCTCTTCGGCGCGAAGCTCTGGATGAAGGTGAACACCTTGCCGAAGACGAAGAAGTAGCAGAACGCCACGCCGACGAAGAAGAGCAGCGTGCTCGAGACGACCAGCGGCAGCACGAGCTTTTTCTCGTGCAGGTAGAGGCCCGGCGCGATGAAGGCCCAGGTCTGGTAGAGCACCACCGGCAAGGCGATCAGGAAGGCGGCGAGCAGCGTGATCTTCATCGGCACCAGGAACGGCGAGATCACGTTGGTCGCAATCAGCGTTCCGCCGGCCGGCAGGTGAGCGACGAGCGGCGCCGCGAGCAGGTCGTAGAGGGCGGCCGGGCCGGGATAGAAGAAGAGCGCAGCGGCGCAGACGAGCACGGCGACCGCGGCGCGGATCAGGCGGTCGCGCAGCTCGACCAGGTGGGAGACGAAGGGTTGCTCGGTTCCCGCCAGCTCGTCGGGATCCTTGTCGGCGGCGCTCATCGAAGCGCTAGCTGGAACGAGCGGGACGGAACCGGGCGACCCGCGCCGCGCCTGACTGCGCCTTGCCGCGAATGCCGTGCTTGTGCTTGTACCACCGGGGCATCGCGCCCCGCTTCAAACGCCAGTTCTTCTTCGGATGCCGGTACTGCGGCAAAGGTGTCATGCCGCCGTGCTGGCCGCTGTTTTCGGGCAGCGCCTCGGCCGACGTCTGCCACGAGGAATTGAGGTCGGCGGCGGTCTGGCTGAGCTCGCTCGAGACCGTCTGCTCGACATTGCGCGCAGCGCTCTCGAACTCGGTCTTCATCTTCTTCAGGTCTTCGAGCTCGATCGAGCGGTTGACCTCGGCCTTGACGTCGGCGACGTAGCGCTGGGCCTTGCCGAGCAGGGTGCCGACAGTGCGCGCGACGCGCGGAAGCTTTTCCGGGCCGAGAAAGACGAGCGCGATGCCGCCGATCACGAACAGCTTCTCGAACCCGATGTCGATCATGCGGTGCGAATGCTCAGGCGCTCGTTGCCGGCACGCGCTGGGCGAACCGAGTGTGCTGTCCCGCCGATATCTGACATATGGATTCAATCAGATGGTGATGATCGCGCGCTCGCCTAACCGGGCCCATACCGGTGGTATGCGCCCGGTTCGGCGGGCGTGCGAGGGCGCCATCTGATCAAACCCCTGCGGGGCGGGCCGAAACGGGGCGATCCGGTCGTTGCTCAGGCAGGCAGATACACCCGGTATCTGCCTGCCTGAGCGCCTACGGCTCATCCCCGTTGCGGCCCGTCC
>CAXSEJ010000318.1:0-2028 GCA_964236395.1 uncultured Rhizobacter sp. | reverse complement strand
GCCGGCGACCCGCGCTGCAAGGTCTACATCTTCATGGGCAAGACCGACCGCGAGGCGCCCCGCCATTCGCAGCAGTCGATGGTCGTCGTTCCGGCCGACACGCCCGGGATCCGCATCGTCCGGCCGCTCTCGGTGTTCGGCTACGACGACGCGCCGCACGGCCACATGGAGGTGGCGTTCGAGAACGTGCGCGTGCCGCAGTCGAGCATCCTGCTCGGCGAAGGGCGCGGCTTCGAGATCGCGCAGGGCCGGCTGGGGCCGGGGCGCATCCACCACTGCATGCGCCTGGTCGGCCTGGCCGAGCGCTCGCTCGAGATGATGTGCAAGCGGGCAACCTCGCGCGTCGCTTTCGGCCGCACCATCGCCGAGCAGGGCGTGACCAGGGAGCGCATCGCCGAGTCGCGCTGCCGCATCGACATGGCGCGCCTGCTGACGCTGAAGGCGGCCTGGATGATGGACGTGGCCGGCAACAAGGCGGCCAAGTCGGAGATCGCGATGATCAAGGTCGTGGCGCCGAACATGGCGCTGCAGGTGATCGACTGGGCGATGCAGGTGCACGGCGGGGCCGGCGTCTCGGGCGACTTCCCGCTCGCCGGCTACTACGCCGGGGCGCGCACCCTGCGCCTGGCCGACGGCCCCGACGAGGTGCACCGCAACGCCATCGCCAAGCTGGAAATCGGCCGCCATGGCTAGCACCGGGCGCGCCGTGATCGACGTCTATTCCTGGGCCACGCCGAACGGCCACAAGGTCCACGTGATGCTCGAGGAGTGCGGCCTGCCGTATCGGGCCATCCCGGTCGATATCGGCGCCGGGGCGCAGTTCGCGCCCGAGTTCCTGGCGATCAGCCCGAACAACAAGATCCCCGCGATCGTCGACCCCGACGGCCCCGGCGGCGAGCCGATCTCGCTCTTCGAGTCGGGAGCCATCCTGCTCTACCTGGCAGCGAAGACCGGCCGATTCCTGCCCGAAGACGTGCGCGGCCGCTTCGAGACGCTCGAGTGGCTCATGTTCCAGATGGGCGGCGTGGGCCCCATGCTCGGCCAGGCGCACCACTTTCGCATCTACGCGCCCGAACCGGTCCCCTACGCGATCGATCGCTACAGCAACGAAGCAAAGCGCCTCTACGGCGTGATGGACAAGCGCCTCGAATCGCGCCGCTTCATCGCCGGCGACGAGTACACCATCGCCGACATGGCGATCTTTCCCTGGCTGCGCTCGTGGAAGAACCAGGGCATCGCCTGGGCCGACTTCCCGCGCCTGAAGGAATGGTTCGACCTCATCGCCGCCCGCCCCGCCGTGCAGCGCGGCGTCGAGGTGCTGGGCGGCGTGCGCAAGGAATTGCGCGACGACAAGGCGCGCGAGTTCTTGTTCGGCGCCGGCCAATACCAGCGGCGCTGAACGAGCGCGATTCGTTTTCGGAGGCCCGGTGCCCGACCTGTTCGACAATCCGATGGGCTTGATGGGGTTCGAGTTCGTCGAATTCGCATCGCCCGTGCCCGGCACGCTCGAGGCTGCCTTCGAGCAGCTCGGCTTCAGCCTCGTCGCCCGGCACCGCTCGAAAGACGTGGTGCTCTACCGGCAAGGCGAGATCAACTTCATCGTCAACCGCGAGCCGCGCACCGCCGCTGCCTATTTCGCGGCCGAGCACGGCCCTTCGGCGTGCGGGCTGGCGTTTCGGGTGAAGGATTCGCACAAGGCCTACGAGCGCGCGCTCGAGCTCGGTGCCCAGCCGATGGAGATGCCCACCGGCCCGATGGAGCTGCGCCTGCCGGCCATCAGGGGCATCGGCGGTGCGCCGCTCTACCTGATCGACCGCTTCGAGCAAGGCCGCTCCATCTACGACATCGACTTCGAGTTCCTTCCCGGCGTCGACCGCTATCCGGCGGGCCACGGGCTCAAGCTCATCGATCACCTCACCCACAACGTCTACCGCGGCCGCATGGCGTTCTGGGCCGGCTACTACGAGCGGCTTTTCAACTTCCGCGAGATCCGCTATTTCGACATCCAGGGCGAGTACACCGGCCTCA
>CAXSEJ010000317.1:0-2045 GCA_964236395.1 uncultured Rhizobacter sp. | reverse complement strand
GAGAGCGCCTATTACCTGACGTTCCTGTATCTGCCGCCAGCCGAGCAAGCCTCCCGTGCCGAGGGCTGGTTATACGAGAACCGAGCCCGCGAAGAGGGCGCCGACACACGCGAGGTGCTGCGCGGCTTCACCGACCGCACCAACCGCGTGCTGCACCTCGTCGAGGGTTTCGTGCCGGAGGCAGCTTGGCTGTCCGACGCGGACACGCTGACCTACCTGCATTCGACGGTGTCTACCAAGCGGCACCCCGTACGTGTGCCCGAGGCGCCCATGCACCTCGACGCGATCCTGACCGACGAACGGCTCACCGGCGGCCTCGAGCCGCGGCTCGGCCGCGCGCACCTCCGTGTGCTGACCGTCATGGGTTTTCCGTCGGCCACGTATCCCGGCCTGCTCGACGAACTGAATCGGCTGCCGTTCCCGTATCGCTGGATGACGCGGGCGATCTGCCTGGACAAGACCGACGCGACCAAGCTGCTGACCAAGATACGCCGGCAGTGGTTCGCCAAGCGCAAGTCGATCGCGGCCATCCTCAAGGAGATCATGACCAACGAGGCTTCCGCCCTGTTGGACACGGACGCGCACAACAAGGCGCTCGACGCCGACGCCGCCCTGGTCGAGCTCGGCTCCGACATGATCGGCCAGGCCTACGTCACCGCGACCGTGACGGTATGGGACGACGACGCACGGTTGGCCGACGAGAAGCTGCGGCTGGTCGAGAAGGTGATCCAGGGCCGCGACTTCACCTGCATGGTGGAGACGGTCAACGCCGTGGAAGCCTGGCTCGGCTCGCTGCCGGGCCACGCCTATGCCAACGTGCGTCAGCCGCCGGTGAGCACGCTCAACCTGGCCCACATGATCCCGCTCTCGGCGGTGTGGGCCGGGCCGGAGCGCGACGAGCACCTGGACGCGCCGCCGCTGCTGTTTGGCAAGACCGAGGGCGCCACGCCGTTCCGCCTGTCGATCCACGTCGGCGACGTCGGCCACACGCTCGTCGTCGGCCCGACCGGCGCCGGCAAGAGCGTGCTCCTGGCGCTCATGGCCTTGCAGTTCCGGCGCTACCCGTGTGCGCAGATCTTCGCCTTCGATTTCGGCGGCTCGATCCGGGCCGCGGCGCTCGCCATGGGCGGCGACTGGCATGATCTCGGCGGCTCGCTGGCCGACGACGCCACCGAGCCGGTAGCCTTGCAGCCTCTGGCGGAGATCGACGACCCGGCCGAGCGCGCCTGGGCCGCGGAGTGGCTGGCCGACCTGTTGCTGCGCGAGCAGGTGGCGGTCACGCCCGACGTGAAGGAGCACCTCTGGTCGGCGCTGGGCTCGCTCGCGTCGGCACCGGTGCAGGAACGCACCCTGACCGGCCTGTCGGTCCTGCTCCAGTCCAACGCCCTGAAGCGTGCGCTCCAACCCTATACTCTAGCGGGACCATGGGGCCGGTTGCTGGACGCCGACGCCGAGCGCCTCGGCACCACCGACGTCCAGGTGTTCGAGACGGAGGGCCTGGTCGGCTCCAGCGCTGCCCCGTCCGTGCTGGCCTACCTGTTCCATCGCATCGAGGGTCGCCTGACCGGCGAGCCCACGCTGCTGATCGTCGACGAGGGCTGGCTGGCACTCGACGACGCGTCGTTCGGCGCGCAGCTGCGCGAGTGGCTGAAGACGCTGCGCAAGAAGAACGCCAGCGTGGTGTTTGCCACCCAGTCGTTGGCCGACATCGAGGGAAGCGCGATCGCCCCGGCCATCATCGAGAGCTGCCTGACGCGCATCCTGCTGCCGAACGAGCGCGCCGTGGAGCCGCAGATCACGTCCATCTATCGCCGGTTCGGGCTCAACGACCGGCAGATCGAGATCCTCGCCCGGGTCACGCCCAAGCGCGACTACTACTGCCAGAGCCGGCGCGGCAACCGCCTGTTCGAGCTCGGCCTCGGCGAGGTGGCGCTCGCATTCTGCGCCGCATCGTCGAAGACCGACCAGGCGCTGATCGCCAAGGTGCTGGCCGAGGACGGCCGCGATGGCTTCGCCGCGGGGTGGCTGCGCCGCCGTGGCCTTCA
>CAXSEJ010000316.1:0-2047 GCA_964236395.1 uncultured Rhizobacter sp. | reverse complement strand
TGCGCATCGCTTCTTCGAACGCCGAGCAGGAAGAGGCGATGGAAGAGCTCGAGATCGACTACGGCGGCGACGCCATCGAGATCGGCTTCAACGTCACCTACCTCATCGATGCGCTGAGCAACATGGGCCAGGAGATGGTGACCATGGAGCTGCAGGACACGAATTCGAGCGCCTTGATCACCGTGCCCGACCAGGCCGGCTTCAAGTACGTCGTCATGCCGATGCGGATCTGAAGAAGCGATGACACCTCACGACAAAGACGACGACAGCAAGCCGAAGATCGCCGGCACCCACGGCGACATGGCCGGCAAGGCCACGAACAGTCCGTTGCCCGTGAACGGCTCGGCGCCGGCCAGCAACGGCTCGGCGCTGCGCGTCGGTGCCGACGGCGACGGCAGCCAGGACACCTACGGCGAAGGCTCGATCCAGATCCTCGAAGGGCTGGAGGCGGTGCGCAAGCGCCCCGGCATGTACATCGGCGACACGTCCGACGGCACCGGCCTGCACCACCTCGTCTTCGAGGTCGTCGACAACTCGATCGACGAGGCGCTGGCGGGCTTTTGCGACGACATCGTCGTCACCATCCACACCGACAACTCGATCTCCGTCACCGACAACGGGCGCGGTATCCCGACCGGCGTGAAGATGGACGACAAGCACGAGCCGAAGCGCTCGGCGGCCGAGATCGCGCTCACTGAGCTGCATGCCGGCGGCAAGTTCAACCAGAACAGCTACAAGGTCTCGGGCGGCCTGCACGGCGTCGGCGTCTCGTGCGTGAACGGCCTGTCGAAGTGGTTGCGCCTGACGGTGCGGCGCGAGGGCCAGGCGCACTTCATGGAGTTCCGCCAGGGCGTGCCGCAGGACCGCGAAATCGAAGTGCGCAACGGCTTCGAGATTTCGCCGATGAAGATCACCGGCGAAACCGAGAAGCGCGGCACCGAAGTGCACTTCCTGCCCGACCTCGAGATCTTCTCGAACATCGACTTCCACTACGACATCCTGAGCAAGCGCCTGCGCGAGCTGAGCTTTCTCAACAACGGCGTGCGCATCCGTCTTGTCGACGAACGCAACAACAGGAGCGACGACTTCGCCTTCGCCGGCGGCGTCAAGGGCTTCGTCGAGTTCATCAACACCGGCAAGAAGGTGCTGCACCCGAACGTGTTCTATGCGTCGGGCCAGAAGGGCAGCGACCAGGGCAGCATGATCAGCGCCGAGGTGGCGATGCAGTGGAACGACGGCTACAGCGAGAACGTCCTCTGTTTCACCAACAACATCCCGCAGCGCGACGGCGGCACCCACCTGACGGGGCTGCGCGCGGCGATGACGCGGGTCATCAACAAGTACATCGAGGACAACGAGCTGGCCAAGAAGGCCAAGGTCGAGGTCACCGGCGACGACATGCGTGAGGGCCTGACCTGCGTGCTTTCGGTCAAGGTGCCCGAGCCGAAGTTCTCCAGCCAGACGAAGGACAAGCTGGTCTCGAGCGAAGTGCGGGCGCCGGTCGAAGACGTGGTCGGCCGGTCGCTGGCCGACTACCTGGCAGAGAACCCGACCGACGCCAGGATCATCTGCGGCAAGATCGTCGACGCCGCCCGGGCCCGCGAAGCCGCGCGCAAGGCGCGCGAGATGACGCGCCGCAAAGGCGTGCTCGACGGCATGGGCCTGCCCGGCAAGCTGGCCGACTGCCAGGAGAAGGACCCGGCGCTCTGCGAGATCTACGTCGTCGAGGGCGACTCTGCCGGCGGCTCGGCCAAGCAGGGGCGCGACCGCAAGTTCCAGGCGATCCTGCCGCTGCGCGGCAAGATCCTCAACGTCGAGAAGGCGCGCTACGAAAAGCTCATCACCAGCAACGAGATCCTGACGCTGATCACGGCACTCGGCACCGGCATCGGCAAGGGCACCGGTGGCGACGACTTCGACGTCGCCAAGCTGCGCTACCACCGCATCATCATCATGACCGACGCCGACGTCGACGGCGCCCACATCCGCACCCTGCTGCTCACCTTCTTGTTCCGGCAGATGCCCGAGCTGGTCGAGCGCGGCCACA
>CAXSEJ010000315.1:0-2078 GCA_964236395.1 uncultured Rhizobacter sp. | reverse complement strand
CCACCGTGCCGCCGGTCATGTACTCGCAGCCGTGGTCGCCCGTGCCCTCGACGACGGCGGTGGCGCCCGACAGGCGCACCGCGAAGCGCTCGCCGGCGACGCCACGCAGGAAGGCTTCGCCGCTCGTCGCGCCGTAAAGCACGGTGTTGCCGACGATGATGTTCTCGGTGGCGTCGCCGCGAAATTCGATGCTCGGCCGAATTGCCAGGCGGCCACCGCTCAAGCCCTTGCCGGTGTAGTCGTTCGCATCGCCGATGAGATAGATCGTGATGCCCTCGGCCAGGAAGGCACCGAAGCTCTGCCCACCGGTGCCCTCCATCTGGATGAACACGGTGTGGTCGGGCAGGCCTTGCGGGTGGCGCCGGATCAGCTCGCCCGACAGCATCGCGCCGACCGTGCGGTTGACGTTGCGCACCGACTCGAGCAACTGCACCTTCTCGCCACGCTCGAGCGCCGGCGCGCACTTTTCGATCAGGCGCACGTCGAGCGCCTTCTCGAGGCCATGGTCCTGCGTTTCCACCTGGCGACGCGCCACCTCGGGCGGCGCCGTGGGTGCGTGCAGCACCCGGCTGAAGTCGAGGCCTTTCGCCTTCCAGTGAGCGATGCCCTTTCTCGTGTCGACGAGGTCGACGCGGCCGATCATCTCGTCGAAGCTGCGCACGCCGAGCCGCGCCATGATCCGGCGTGCTTCCTCGGCGACGAAGAAGAAGAAGTTGACGACGTGCTCGGGCCGGCCGGCAAACTTGGCGCGCAGCACCGGGTCTTGCGTGGCGACGCCCACCGGGCAGGTGTTGAGGTGGCACTTGCGCATCATGATGCAGCCCTCGGCCACGAGCGGTGCCGTGGCGAAGCCGAACTCGTCGGCACCGAGGAGCGCTCCGATCACGACGTCGCGGCCGGTCTTCATCTGCCCGTCGGCCTGAACGCGGATGCGGCCGCGCAGCCGGTTCAGCACCAGCGTCTGCTGCGTCTCCGCCAGGCCCAGCTCCCACGGCGTGCCGGCGTGCTTGATCGAGCTCCATGGCGACGCGCCCGTGCCCCCGTCGTGGCCGGCGATGACGATGTGGTCGGCCTTCGCCTTGGCGACTCCGGCGGCGATCGTGCCGACGCCCACTTCCGAGACCAGCTTGACGCTGATGCTGGCGCGCGGGTTGACGTTCTTGAGGTCGTGGACGAGCTGCGCCAGGTCTTCGATCGAATAGATGTCGTGGTGCGGCGGCGGCGAGATCAGGCCGACGCCGGGCACCGAAAAGCGCAGCTTGCCGATGTAGTCGCTGACCTTGCCGCCGGGCAGCTGGCCGCCTTCGCCCGGCTTGGCGCCCTGCGCCATCTTGATCTGGATCTGGTCGGCCGAGACCAGGTACTCGGTGGTCACGCCGAAGCGCCCCGACGCGACCTGCTTGATCTTCGAGCGCAGGGAGTCGCCTTGCTTCAAGGGGAAGTCGACGATGATGTCGCCCTTGCCGATGATGTCGCTGAAGTGCGTTCCCTCGGCGACCATCTCGCCGCGCATCTCGGCGCGGTAGCGCGCCGGGTCCTCGCCACCCTCGCCGGTGTTCGACTTGCCGCCGATGCGGTTCATGGCCACGGCGAGGGTGGCGTGCGCTTCGGTGGAGATCGACCCCAGCGACATCGCGCCGGTGGCGAAGCGCTTGACGATCTCGGCCGCCGGCTCCACCTCGTCGAGCGGAATCGACTTCGCCGGATCGACGACGAATTCGAACAATCCGCGCAAGGTCATGTGGCGCTGCGACTGGTCGTTGATGAGGCGGGCGTATTCCTCGTAGGTGTCGAAGCGGTTGGCGCGCACGCCGTGCTGCAGCTTGGCGATGGCATCGGGCGTCCACATGTGCTCTTCGCCGCGCACCCGCCAGGCGTATTCGCCGCCGGCGTCGAGCATGCCGGCGAGCACCGGGTCGTCGCCGAAGGCGGCCCGGTGCAGCTGGATCGCCTCTTCGGCCACCGCGAAGATGCCGATGCCGCCGACCTGGCTCGCCGTGCCCCGAAAGTACTTGTCGACGAGCGCCTTTTCGAGCCCGATCGCCTCGAACAGCTGGGCGCCGCAGTACGACCTGTAG
>CAXSEJ010000314.1:0-2089 GCA_964236395.1 uncultured Rhizobacter sp. | reverse complement strand
GATGTCGACGCCGAGGCCGCGCACCATGTCGCGGTTGCTGGCGCCGGCGCGGATCATCATGCCGAGCCGCGTGCGGTTGACGACGGCGTAGAGCGCGAGCGCGACGACGAGGCAGGCGACCGAGGCGAAGACGCGGTACCACGGGTACTCCATCAGCCCGCCGAGGCTGAACCCGCCGGCGAGCCACGCCGGGATCGGCACGCCGTGCACGTCGTTGCCGACGGCCAGGCTGCGCAGCTCCTCGAAGACGAGGATGAGCGCGTAGGTCATGAGCACCTGCTGCAGGTGGTCGCGGCCGTAGAGGAAGCTGAAGAAGGCCCACTCGAGCAGGTAGCCGAACGCCGCCGCCAGCGCCACGCCGGCGACGAGGCGCAGCGCGAACTGATCGCCGAACAGCGGCGAGAGCGCGAATGCGAGGTAGGCGCCCAGCATGTAGAAGCTGCCGTGGGCGAGGTTGATCACGCCCATGATCCCGAAGATCAGCGTCAGGCCGCTGGCGACGAGGAAGAGCAGCAGGCCGTACTGGACCGCGTTCAGGCACTGGACGAGGAAGGTGGCGAAGTCCACAACGCGCGCTCAGGCAAACGGATCGACCGTGGTGATGCCGGTCGGCGCGAAGTGGCGGACGTTGCGGGTGGCGATCGTGAGGCCGTGGACGTGTGCGGTCGCCGCGATGAACTGGTCCGAGCTTTCGTGCCCGAGCTCGGCCGACCAACGGCCCCACATGCGGGCGATGGGAACGGTCACGTCGAGCACACGCTCCGCATAGCGACGCACGAGCCCCTCGAGCCAGCGCTCCAGCTCGGCGCGAAAGACGCTGTCGGTCGTCTTCGCGATTCGGCGCTCGATTTCGCCCACCGTGATCACGCTGAGAAAGAAGTCGTCTTCCCGGTAACGGCCGGCCCACGCCACCACGCGGGAAGATGGTCGTGCCTTGCGAAGCTCCGACACCACCATGGTGTCGAGCAGGATCACGGCGTGAAGTCGATGTCGCGGGGGCGCACCCGGGGGCGTTCGACGGGCTCGAACGGGTCGGCTACGCCGGCAGGCGCCTTCGGCATCGAGCGCAGGTAGTCGATGAAGCTCAGCTGCGTCGGCCGCTCCGCGCTCGCCATGCGCTCGTACTCGTCGGCCGCGACGATGACGACCGCGGGCTTGCCGCGGCGGGTGACATGCTGCGCGCGCCCGCTCATCGCCGCCGCCACCACTTGGCTGAAGTGCGCCTTGGCATCCTGCAGCGAAAGCGGTGGCGCCGCCACGCCCTTGACTGGTCTGTTCATCTGGTCAGATGCTATCAGAGCTTGCAGCCCCGCGCCGGGTCGGCCAGGCCCTTCACCGCCACGGCGCGGAACTCGTTGTAGTTGCCCCTGACCTCGCGCAGGAACATGTCCTGCACCGGGTTGCCGGCGGCCGAGATCGTGAACTTGCCGCGCGGGCTGTCGACCACGCCCTTGTGCATGGCGGCGGTGAGCTGATCGCGCTTGCTCAGGTCGCCGCCGACGGCCTTCAGGCCGGCGCCGAGGATCTGCGCCGCGTCGTAGCCCTGCACGGCGTAGACGTCGGCATTGGCCTTGTAGGCGAGCGCGTAGCTCTTGCGAAAGTTGTTGTTGCGCGGCGTGTCGAGGTTGTCGGCGTAGTGCAGCGCCGTCAGGATGCCCTGCGCCGAGGCGCCCTGCGCTTCCAGCGTGCCGTCGGTGAGGAAGCCCGCGCCGTAGAGCGGGATCGACTTGTTGAGGCCGGCCGCGGCGTAGTCCTTGACGAACTTGACCGCGCCGCCGCCGGCGAAGAACGAGTACACGACGTCGGGCTTCTGCGCCGCGATCTCGGTCAGCAGCGCTTGAAATTCGACGCCGGGGAAGGGCAGGTTCAGCTCCTTCATCACCTTGCCGCCGCTCTTCTCGAAGCCCTCGCTGAAGCCCTTCACCGATTCCGAGCCGGCGGCGTAGTTCCAGGTGATGGTCATGGCGCGCTTGAGGCCCTTCTGGCCGGCGACGACGCCCATCGCGTAGCCCGGCTGCCAGTTCGAGAACGAGCTGCGCACGATGTTCGGGCCGCACATCGGCCCGGTGATCGCGTCGGCGCCGGCGTT
>CAXSEJ010000313.1:0-2098 GCA_964236395.1 uncultured Rhizobacter sp. | reverse complement strand
TTCGACGACAAGGGCAAGACCTTCCGCGACGACTGGTACCCCGAGTACAAGGCCACGCGCACGGCGATGCCCGACGACCTGGCGCTGCAGATCGAGCCGATCGTGGAGGCGATCAAGCTGCTCGGCTGGCCGGTGCTCACGGTGCCCGGCATCGAGGCCGACGACGCCATCGGCACCCTGTCGTGCATGGCCGCCAAGGGCGGCTTCAAGGTCGTGATCTCGACCGGCGACAAGGACATGGCGCAGCTCGTCGATGCCAACGTCACGCTCATCAACACCATGAGCAACGAGCGGCTCGACCCGGCCGGCGTGGCGGCCAAGTTCGGCGTGCCGCCGGAGCGCATCGTCGACTACCTGGCGCTCATCGGCGACTCGGTCGACAACGTGCCCGGCGTCGACAAGGTCGGCCCGAAGACGGCGGCGAAGTGGATCGCCGAGCACGGCTCGCTCGAAGGCGTGATCGCCGCCGCGCCGACGATGAAGGGCGTCGTCGGCGACAACCTTCGCAAGGCGCTCGACTGGCTGCCGCAGGGCCGCCGGCTGGTCACCGTGGTCACCGACTGCGACCTGAGCGGCCACGTCATGGGCTGGCCCGAGTTCGACGCGCTGTCTCTGCGCGAGATCGAGGTCGACGCCTTGCTGGCCTTCTTCGATCGCTACGGCTTCGGCGCCATGCGGCGCGAGCTCGAGACCGCGCTCGGCCGTGCCCCCGGCACGCCGGCAGCCGCACCGCGCAAGGACGTGGCGACGATCGACGTGCCCGACGCCGTGCCGTCCGAGGCCATCGTCAGGAACTACGAGACGGTGACGAGCGCCGAGGCCCTCGAGCGCTGGGCCGCCCGCGTCGAGGCCTGCGAGCTGGCTGCGCTCTCGGTGCAGACCGACTCGCTCGAGGCCACGCGCGCGCGCCTCGTCGGCATCGCCCTGGCCACGGCACCCGGCGAGGCCTGCTACATCCCCGTCGGCCACGCCTATGCCGGTGTGCCCGACCAGCTCGCTGAAGGCCTGGTGCTGGCGCGCCTGCGCCCCTGGCTCGAGAACGCCGACGCGGCCAAGGTCGGCCAGAACACGAAGTACGACACCCACGTCTTCGCCGGTGCCGGCGTGGCGGTGCGCGGCTACCGGCACGACACGCTGCTCGCCAGCTACATCCTCGAGGCGCACAAGCCGCACGGGCTCGAGAGCGTGGCGTTCCGGCACCTGGGCCGCACGGCGCTCGCCTACGAGGAGGTGTGCGGCAAGGGCGTGGGCCAGATCCCGTTCGCCCAGGTCGGCATCGAACGGGCGGCGGAGTACGCCTGCGAGCAGGCCGAGCTCGTCGTCCACGTGCACCAGGCGCTGGCGCCGCAACTGGCCGCCGAGCCGGGTCTCGGCGACGTCTACGAGCGCATCGAGCTGCCGACCAGCCGCGTGCTCGGCGGCATCGAGCAGACCGGCGTGCTCATCGACTCGGCCCTGCTCGCCGCGCAGAGCCAGGAGCTGGCCGAGCGCATGTCGGCGCTCGAGCAGGAAGCCTACGAGCTGGCCGGCCAGCCGTTCAACCTCGGCAGCCCGAAGCAGATCGGCGAAATCCTGTTCGTGAAGCTCGGCCTGCCGGTCGGGCGCAAGACGGCGAGCGGCGCGGCCTCCACCGACGAAGACGTGCTGCAGGAGCTGGCCGCCGACTACCCGCTGCCCGGCAAGCTGCTCGAGCACCGCAGCCTGTCGAAGCTGAAGGGCACCTACACCGACAAGCTGCCGCTGATGGTGAACCCGCGCACCGGCCGCGTCCACACCAACTACGCACAGGCCGTGGCGGTGACCGGGCGGCTCTCGAGCAACGACCCGAACCTGCAGAACATCCCCATCCGCACCGCCGAAGGGCGGCGCGTGCGCGAGGCCTTCATCGCGCCGGAGGGCGCCTTCATCCTCTCCGCCGACTACTCGCAGGTCGAGCTGCGCATCATGGCCCACCTCTCCGGCGACGCCGGCCTGCTGCACGCCTTCGCCGCCGGCATCGACGTGCACCGGGCCACCGCGGCCGAGGTCTTCGCGGGCGGCGATCTCGAGGCGGTGACGGCCGAGCAGCGGCGCTTCGCCAAGGTCATCAACTTCGGCC
>CAXSEJ010000312.1:0-2132 GCA_964236395.1 uncultured Rhizobacter sp. | reverse complement strand
CGCTACAAGCCGCTGCTCGAGGCCAACGCGATCAGCAAGCAGGACTACGTCAACGCGGTGGCGGCGCAGAAGACGGCCGAAGCCGACGTGGCCGCGGCCCGCGCCCAGGTGCAGGGCGGCCAGATCAACCTCGGCTACGCGGCCGTCACGGCGCCGATCTCCGGCCGCATCGGCAGGGCGCTGGTGACCGAGGGCGCGCTGGTCGGGCAGGGCGAGGCGACCCCGCTCGCGGTGGTCCAGCAGATCAACCCGATGTACGTGAACTTCACCCAGTCGACGACCGAGCTGCTGCAGCTGCGACGGGCGGTCGAGAGCGGCAAGCTTCGGCGCGCGGGCGGCGACGACGCCAGCGTGCGCCTGATGCTCGAGGACGGCAGCGAGTACGGCCTGCCCGGCAAGCTGCTGTTCGCCGACCTCAGCGTCGACCCGACCTCGGGGCAGATCACGCTGCGCGCCGAGGTGCCGAACCCGAAGGGCTTCCTGCTGCCCGGCATGTACGTGCGCGTGCGCCTCGAGCAGGCCGAGGCGACGAGCGGCATCGTCGTGCCGCAGCAGGCGGTGACGCGCGGCTCGACCGGCGACTCGGTGATGGTCGTCGGCGCCGGCGGCGTGGTGGCAACGCGGCCGGTCAAGGTCGGCTCGGCGCAGGGCGGCGACTGGCTGATCCTCGAGGGGCTGAAGGCGGGCGAGACGGTGATGGTCGACGGCTTTCAGAAGCTGCGCGGCAACGCGCCGGTGAAACCGGTGCCGTGGCAGGCTGCGGGCTCGGCGCCGGCTCCGGCGTCTGCCGTGCCTGCCCGCTGACTCGGGCAGCGCGTGGCCCAGTTCTTCATCGACCGGCCCATCTTCGCGTGGGTGCTCGCGATCTTCATCCTCGTGCTCGGCGGCGTGGCCATCAAGCAGCTGCCGATCGCCCAGTACCCGTCGGTCGCGCCGCCGTCCATCGTGCTCACGGCCGTGTACCCCGGCGCCTCGGCGCAGACGCTCGAAGACAGCGTGATCAGCGTCATCGAGCAGGAGCTGAACGGATCGCCGGGGCTCATCTACCTCGAGTCGACGAGCCAGGCCAACGGCACGGGCCAGATCACGCTCACCTTCCAGACCGGCACCAGCCCCGACCTGGCCCAGGTCGACGTGCAGAACCGCCTCTCGCGCGCCGCGCCGCGCCTGCCCGCCGCGGTGACGCAGCA
The DNA here is from genome assembly GCA_964236395.1 of uncultured Rhizobacter sp. Lineage (GTDB taxonomy): Bacteria > Pseudomonadota > Gammaproteobacteria > Burkholderiales > Burkholderiaceae_C > Schlegelella_A. Next base: position 942 of record CAXSEJ010000312.1, on the reverse strand, counting down.
GGGCGTGCGCGTCGACAAGGCACGCGCCAATTTCCTGCTCTTCACCATCCTGTCGTCGGACAACCCGGCCTTCGATCCGATCGCCCTCGGTGACTACGCGTCGCGCAACGTGCTGCCCGAAATCCAGCGCCTGCCCGGCGTCGGCCAGGCGCAGCTGTTCGGCACCGAGCGCGCCATGCGCATCTGGATCGACCCGGCCAAGCTCGTCGGCTTCAACCTCTCGCCGAGCGACGTCAACGCCGCGATCCGGGCGCAGAACGCGCAGGTCTCGTCCGGCACGCTCGGCGACCTGCCGATCGCCGCCGGCCAGCCGATCAGCGCCACCGTCGTCGTCGCCGGCCAGCTGACCTCGGTCGAGCAGTTCGGCGGCATCGTCCTGCGCGCCAACACCGACGGCTCGAGCGTCAAGCTGCGCGACGTCGCCCGCATCGAGCTCGGTGGCCAGAACTACGGCACCTCGGCGCGGCTGAACGGCAAGCCCTCGACCGGCATCGGCGTGCAGCTCTCGCCGACGGGCAACGCGCTGGCCACGGCGCAGGCGGTGAAGACGCGCATGGCCGAGCTGGCCCGCTACTTCCCGCAGGGCGTGAAGTACGACATCCCGTACGACAGCTCGAAGTTCATCAGCATCTCGATCCGCCAGGTCGTCGAGACGCTGGTCGAGGCGGTGATCCTGGTCTTCCTGGTGATGTACCTGTTCCTGCAGAACCTTCGCTACACGCTGATCCCGACCATCGTCGTGCCGGTGGCGCTGCTCGGCGCCTTCGCCGTGATGTACACCTTCGGCTACTCGATCAACGTGCTGACGATGTTCGCCATGGTGCTGGCGGTCGGCATCCTGGTCGACGACGCCATCGTCGTCATCGAGAACGTCGAGCGGATCATGAGCGAGGAGGGCCTGTCGCCGCGCGAGGCCACCAAGAAGGCGATGGGGCAGATCAC
>CAXSEJ010000311.1:0-2135 GCA_964236395.1 uncultured Rhizobacter sp. | reverse complement strand
GCGCGGCGATCGACTCGGGCTCGTCCATCTCGCCGTCGCCGAAGAAGCCCCAGACCCGGCGCTGTGCCGAGCCCGTGGCGGCGGGCAGCAGGCCGCGGTCGCGCAGGTAGCGCATGAAGCGCGCCTGGTAGATGGCGTTGATCGGGCCGATGCCCATCGAGCCGGTCGGGAACTGCCAGAACTCCGGCATGAGCTGCGGGTGCGGGTACGACGTGAGCCCGCGCGTGCCCTTCGAGGCGCCGCCGAACTCGCGCCGGTAGTGGGCCAGCTCGTCGGCGCCGAGGCGGCCTTCGAGGTAGGCGCGGGCGTAGACGCCGGGGGCCGAGTGCGGCTGGAAGAAGACGAGGTCGCCGAGATGCCCGGCCTGGTCATCGCGGGCGCGGAAGAAGTGGTTGAAGCCGACCTCGAACAGGTCGGCCGCCGACGCGTAGCTGGCGATGTGACCGCCGAGCTCGGCCGAGCCGCCGCTCTCGGCTCGGTTGGCGCGCATCACCATCGCCAGCGCGTTCCAGCGCATCAGCGCGGCCAGGCGCTGCTCCATCGCGAGGTCGCCGGGGAAGGGCGTCTGGGCCAGGAACGGGATGGTGTTGACGTACGGCGTGATGAGCGAGGGCTGCCAGTGCAGCCCGCTGCGGCGAGCATGCGCGAGCAACGCGTCGAGCATGAAGCGCGCCCGCGCCGGGCCGTGCGCGGCGGTCAGGGCGTCGAGGGCGGATCGCCACTCGGCGGTCTCGGCCGGATCGAGGTCGGTGGCTGTCTTCGAGCGGGCGACATCGAGGCTGTGGTTCAGGTCGCTCATTCGGGCATCCTATGCTGCGAGTGCGGCGTGCCGAACGCCCTCTGAGGGATCCGAGCCAGAGCCGCACTCGTCCACGCATGCCGTGGCATGAGCGACGGCGGCAGACAGTGCTTCGAGCCTTTCGCCGCGGCCGCCACGTCGGCGCTCACCGGCTCGGCGCCCGAGCCGTCGTGGGTGCCTGCGGTCAGTCGAGCCCGCCGACGGGGACGAGCTCTCCGTTGGCGCCGCCGAGGGCGTACCCGGTGTCGGTCTTCCAGACGCGGCGGCAGTGGTCCTGCGCGATGCCGGAAGCGATCTTGATGCAGTAGCGCCCCTCGTCGTTCGCCTGCCAGGTGCCGACCGAGGCCTTGCTGTTGCCCGACCGGTAAGTCGCCCGGCCGTCGTTCTCGAAGGTGACGATCACCGATGTGGCGTTGATGTTCGTGTAGCTGATCGACTTGCCCGCCAGCAGCTTCTCGAGGTCGGCCTTGCCGAGATTGACGGGGTCGCCGGCATGGGCGATGCCGGCCAAGGCCGCGCAGGCGGCGATGGCGCAGATAAATCGTGTGCAGTGCATGGCGAGGGCTCCGAGTCAGGCGGCGTGCAGCCGCGGTCGGTGAAACGCCGATTCGAGCTCGCGGCGAAGCCGGTAAGCCGGCGTCGAAGTGTCCACCGCCACGTCGGCCCAGCTCAGGCTCTGGCCCTTTTTCACCGCCCGCACCACCTTCACGTCGTGCGCCAGACCGAGGGGCACGCCGCCGAGGCGCACCGAGGCCTCGGCCGGCAGCAGCTTGCCCCACACCGTGTAGCCGCCTTCGCCGTCGAGCACGTCGCCTGGCTTCAGATCCTTCTTCGCGGTGGCCACGACGTCGGCGTTCCAGCACGTCGCCACGCCGGTCGCTTCGCCGCGCAGCGCCACGCTCGCCACCGACATGCCGACCTCGAGGCCGATGAGGTGCCAGCGCTTGTAGAGCGTGAAGTAGCGGCCGCTCGGGTCGGTGTGGGCGTTGTATTCCTCGAAGCAGTTGCGGATGTACTCGGTCTCGCCCTCGACCGTGACCCACACGCCCATGCGAATGTCGTAGGGAATCTGGCGGCCGTTCGCCTCGAGCGACGAGATCACCTCGACCATGCCCTTCCTCTCGAGCACGCCGCCTTCGCTGATCGGCCGGGTGACGAAGGGAATGTCTTCCACGCTCGCCGGCGGGTAGAGCAGGCCGTTGCTCGGCACCGTGAGGCCGGTGGCGTTGGCGACGGCGGTCGATTCGATCGAGGGCTTGGAGCCGTCGAGGAAGCTGTTGAACATCTTCGGGTTGAGGCCGCCGCGCTCGGCCTGCTCGGGCGTGAGGCCGTAGTT
>CAXSEJ010000310.1:0-2136 GCA_964236395.1 uncultured Rhizobacter sp. | reverse complement strand
GCTAGGCCGACGCCTTTCGCTGCGCGATCGACGCAGACGCACGTCCTCTGCCTTCAGCGGCGCACGACTCCCGGCGGTGCCTCTCCGGCCGCTCGCCAGTGCTCGGTGTCGAACCAGGCGTCGCCGTGGAGGTAGGCCGCCAGCATCGGCAACGCATCCAGACCCCAGAACGGCATGTCGTCGACGACCAGGGTCGGCACGCCGAAAAGACGCCGTGCGACCGCGTCGTCGCTGGCGCGGCGCAGGCGCAGCCTGGCCTCGTCGCTGCCTGGCTCGAGCGCCGGCGCGAGCACGGCCTGCAGTGCCTTCAGGCGCTCGGGCGCCTCGGCGTCGGCGCCGCCGGTCCAGACGTGGCGCAGGATCGTCTCGCACACGTAGCGGCTCGGCGTGCCCGGCGCCGGGGCGCAGGCCCAGGCCAGGCGCGAGAGCGCGATCGGGTTGAACGGATGGCGCGTCGGCGTGGCCAGCGCGATGCCGTGCCGGTGGGCGAGCCAGTGCGCCTGACGGAAGGTCCAGGCCCGCTTCGGCTCGATCTCGGCCGGGCCCTTGTGCGCCCAGTGCTTGAGCAGCGCGGCGAAGACGATCGGCCGGTACGCGACGCTGTACGACAGCCCGACCAGCGCCTCGGGCAGCCGCTCGAAGGCGAGGTAGGCGTAGGGCGAGACGGGATCGAACCAGAAGTCGATGTGCTTCACGGCGTGGTCGGCGGCGGCACGGCGGCACGGCGGTTCTCGAGTTCTCGCCACACGGCGAGCTTGCCGCCGTCGTCGAGCGCGCCCCAGGCGGCGATCTCCTCGATGGTGCGCAGGCAGCCCGCGCAGCGGCCGGTGGCGGCGTCGATCGTGCAGACCTGCGTGCAGGGGCTCGGCACGCTCATGTCAACGGCCGAAGGCACGCGACGCTGCCTCGGCTTCGTAGTAGCCCAGCGAGACGTCGCGCGCCACCGCCGTCTCCGGCCGGGCGCGAGGCGCACCGTAGCCACCGCCGCCCGGCGTGGAGACGGCGATCACGTCGCCGGCGTGGATCTCGATGTCCTGGTCCTTGGAGAGGTGCGGCGGCACGTAGGCGACGCCGTCGCGGACGATGCTGACGGTGTTGACGCCGCCGGCCGAGCCGCCCTGCGCGCCGGGCGGGCCGGCGCGGCCGTGGTCCATCACCATCGAGACGCGGGCGTCGCCGCGCACCAGGCGGATGCGGTAGTTGACGCCGAAGCCGCCGCGGTGCTCGCCCGCGCCGCCCGAGCCTTCGTGCAGCGAGTACTCCTCGAAGACCACGGGGTAGAGCTGCTCCATGATCTCGATCGGCGTCGTCTTCGAGATGCCGATCGTCGAGCAGCCGTTCGAGATGCCGTCGCCCTCGGGGCTGCCGCCGTAGCCGCCGCCCGAGATCACGTACATCACGTAGGCGCGGTTCTTCTCCGGATCGAAGCCGCCGATGCCGAGGTTGCCGCTCGTGCCCGCCGGCGCGCCGAAGAGCTGCGCCGGGATCGCCTGGCCGAGGGCGGCGAACACCGCCTCGGCGATGCGCTGGCTCACCTCGGCGGCGCAGCCCGACACCGGCCGCGGATAGCGTGCGTAGAGGAAGGTGCCTTCGGGCTCGACGATGTGCAGCGGCTCGAACGTGCCGGCATTGACCGCGGCTTCGGGAAACACGTGTTTCACCGCGAGGTAGATCGACGACTTGGTCGTCGCGATGACGCTGTTCATCGGCCCCTTGCAGGGCGGCGACGAGCCGGTCATGTCGAAGACGAGCGCGGCCGCCTCGGCATCGCTGCCGCCGCGCTTGGTGACGCGCATGGCGATGCGCAGCGGCTCGTCGACGACGCCGTCGCTGTCGACGAAGGCCTCGCCGTGGTAGACGCCGTCGGGGATGGTCGCGATCTTCTCGCCCATCTGCCGCGCCGCGCGCTCGCGCAGCAGGCCGATGGCCGCCTCGACCGTGGCGTCGCCGTAGCGGTCGAGCAGCGCGCCGAGGCGCTTCGCGCCGGTGGCGAGCGCGGCCGACTGCGCCTTGATGTCGCCGATGCGCTGGTCGGCAATGCGGATGTTGCTCAGGATGATCGACAGGATCTCGTCGTCGAGCACGCCGCGCTTGTAGAGCTTGACCGGCGGCAGGCGCAGGCCTTCCTGCTCGACC
>CAXSEJ010000309.1:0-2175 GCA_964236395.1 uncultured Rhizobacter sp. | reverse complement strand
TCAACAACACCATCGGCCAGGCGATGCTGGCGCGGCGGATGGGCAAGCCGCGCGTGATCGCGGAGACCGGCGCCGGCCAGCACGGCGTGGCGACGGCCACGATCTGCGCCCGCTACGGGCTCGAGTGCATCGTCTACATGGGCAGCGAGGACGTGAAGCGGCAGGCGCCCAACGTGTACCGCATGAACCTGCTGGGCGCGACGGTGGTGCCGGTGGCGAGCGGCTCGCGCACATTGAAAGACGCGCTCAACGAAGCCCTGCGCGACTGGGTCACGAACGTCGAGAACACGTTCTACATCATCGGCACCGTCGCCGGCCCGCACCCGTACCCGATGATGGTGCGCGACTTCCAGCGCGTCATCGGCGACGAGTGCCTGGTGCAGATGCCGGCGCAGATCGAGACCTTGGGCGGCCCGGCGGGCCGGCAGCCCGACGCGGTGATCGCCTGCGTCGGCGGCGGCAGCAACGCGATGGGCATCTTCTACCCGTACATCCGCGAGGCCGGCGTTCGCCTTATCGGCGTCGAGGCGGCCGGGGAGGGCATCGCCACCGGCCGCCATTCGGCCTCCATCACCGGCGGTTCGCCCGGCGTGCTGCACGGCAACCGCACTTACCTGCTGCAGGACGAGCACGGCCAGATCGCCCTGACGCACTCGATCTCGGCCGGGCTCGACTACCCCGGCGTCGGCCCGGAGCACGCCTGGCTGCACGACATCGGCCGGGCCGAGTACGTGAGCATCACCGACGCCGAGGCGCTGGCCGCGTTCCACCGGCTCTGCCGCACCGAGGGCATCATTCCGGCGCTCGAATCCAGCCATGCCGTGGCCTACGCCATGCAGATGGCGGCCGCGATGCGCAGCGACCAGCACCTGCTCGTCAACCTCTCCGGGCGGGGCGACAAGGACATCGGCACGGTCGCCGAGCTCGACGCGCGGGCGTCGGCATGAGCCGCATCGACGCGGTCTTCGCCGCCCTGCGCGACCGCCGGCGCACGGCGCTCATCCCGTACATCGCCGCCGGCGACCCCGACCCTTCAAGCACCGTGGCCGTCTTGCAGGCTCTCGCCGACGCCGGCGCCGACGTCATCGAGCTCGGCGTGCCGTTCAGCGACCCGATGGCCGACGGCCCGGTGATCCAGAAGGCGAGCGAGCGGGCGCTGGCGCGCGGTGTCGGCACGGCGCAGGTGCTGGCCATGGTGCGGGAGTTCCGGGCCGACAACGCGCTCACGCCGGTCGTCCTCATGGGCTATGCCAACCCGGTCGAGCGCTACGGCATCGAGCGCTTCGCCGACGACGCGGCCGCAGCCGGTGTGGACGGCGTGCTCGTCGTCGACTACCCGCCGGAGGAGTGCGTGGAGTTCGCGACGCTGCTGAGCGCACGGGGAATCGACCCCATCTTCCTCGTCGCGCCGACGTCGTCGGATGCGCGCATCGCCGCCGTTGCCGAGGTGGCGCGCGGATACGTCTACCATGTGTCGCTGAAGGGCGTGACCGGTGCCGGGCACTTCGACATCGATGCCGTCAAGCTCATGATCCCGCGCATCAAGGCCCACGTGAAGCTCCCGGTCGGCGTCGGCTTCGGCATCCGCGACGCGGCGACCGCCCGCGCCGTGGCCGAGGTCGCCGACGCCGTGGTCATCGGCAGCGCGCTCGTGCAGGTGCTGGAGCAGGCCGGTGCAGCCGATGCGCCGCACGCCGCGGCGCGCTTCATCGCCGACATCCGCCAGGCGCTCGATGCCTGAACCTGTTCCAAGGACTGCCTCCATGAGCTGGCTCGAGAAACTCCTTCCGCCGAAGATCCAGCCCACCGATCCGAGCGAGCGCCGCACGGTGCCCGAGGGGCTGTGGGTCAAGTGCCCGGCATGCGAGACGGTGCTCTACAAGACCGACCTCGAAAAGAACATCAACGTGTGCCCCAAGTGCGGGCACCACCACCGCATCGGCGCCCGAGCCCGTATAGACGCCTTCCTCGATGCCGAAGGCCGCTACGAGATCGGCCAGGAAGTGCTGCCGGTCGACGCGCTCAAGTTCAGGGACAGCAAGAAGTACCCCGAGCGGCTGAAGGACGCGCTCGAGAACACCGGCGAGACCGATGCCCTCGTCGTCATGGGCGGCGCGCTGATGAGCCTGCCGGTCGTCGTCGCCTGCTTCGAGTTCGACTTCATGGGCGGCTCGA
>CAXSEJ010000308.1:0-2181 GCA_964236395.1 uncultured Rhizobacter sp. | reverse complement strand
CTTGACGAGCCTCGGCTCGAGGCACGGAGCTGTGCGCGTCATGCGTCGCTGAAGACGGAGTTCGGTCTATTGCCTTCGTGTTTTGATCGGCGATCCGGACAAGGTACGTGGCCTACTTTGGACAGGGTAGCCAAGCACGAGCGGAGACACCTCGCCGTAGAACAAACAAGATAAACATCGAGCGCGCGGAACTGCAATCCGGCTGACCGCCAAGCGACCCCGCAGATGGATTGCGCTCGCTCGCTTGATCAGTCGGCCACCCCTTGGGCTTAGCCGGAGACAGTCTCAAACCCTTCCGGGTATCAGAGCGGGGCTGCAGCGCTCCGACTCACCGAGATCACGCTTCCTAGTGGAGGGCCCAGGCTTGTGGGCGTCGGCAAGATGCGGCTGCCGAGGACGCTGGCCCGGTCGGATGTGCCTGGACCACGTCGGCGGGGCCGGGCGATCGGCCGGAACCGTGGCACACGTCTTGCACGCGGCTTCTGGTATACCGCCGCGTGCACCAGAGCCATGCAGTGCACCGCGCGGTGCCTCGCCACCACTCAGCCAAAGCACCTCATGTCCGACTCGTTCGATACCGCCCGCCGCCGCGCGCTCGCCCGGCTTTCCGCAGGCTCGCTCGCTGCGCTGTCGCCCTGGGCGCTGGCCCAGGCCAGGCCGCTCACCGTCGGCGTGATCTACGTCGGCCCGCGCGACGACTTCGGCTACAACCAGGCGCAGGCCCAGGCCGCGGCCGAGATCAAGAAGATGCCCGGCATCAAGGTCGTCGAGGAGGAGAACGTCCCCGAGACCACGGCGGTGCAAAAAACGATGACCGGCATGATCCAGCAGGACGGCGCCAAGGTCCTGTTCCCCACGTCGTTCGGCTACTTCGACCCGCACGTGCTCGCCGTGGCGGCCAAGTTTCCGGACGTGCGCTTCTCGCACTGCGGCGGCCTGTGGACCGAGAAGAACCCGAAGAACGCGGGCAGCTACTTCGGCTACGTCGAGGAGTGCCAGTACCTCAACGGCGTCGTCGCGGGCCACATGTCGAAGTCGAAGAAGATCGGCTTCGTCGCCGCCAAGCCGATTCCGCAGGTGGTGAAGAACATCAACGCCTTCACCATGGGCGCGCGTTCGGTCGACCCGAAGATCACCTGCACCGTGATCTTCACGGGCGAGTGGTCGATGCCGGTCAAGGAAGCGGAGGCGACCAACTCGCTCGCCGACCAGGGCTGCGACGTCTTCACCATGCACGTCGACGGGCCGAAGGTCGTCGTCGAGACCGCGGCCAAGCGCGGCAAGCTGGTCTGCGGCTACCACGCGAGCCAGGCCAGGCTGGCGCCGAACGCCTACCTCACGGGCGCCGAGTGGAACTGGCTCACCGCCTACAAGACGGTGATCGAGGCCGCGCAATCCGGCAAGCCGCACCCGAACTTCCTGCGCGGCGGCCTGAAGGAAGGCTACGTGAAGATGTCGCCGTACGGCCCGATGGTCACGGCCGCGGCGAAGACCAACGCCGACGAGGTGAAGGCGAAGATGGTCGCCGGCACGTTCGACATCTTCGCCGGCGGGACGAGCGGCCTGAAGGACAACAAGGGCAGCACGGTCATCGCCGCCGGCAAGACGATCAAGCAGACCGACATCGAGCTCGAGAAGATGAACTACCTCGTCGAAGGGGTCGTCGGCTCGGTCTGATCCGCCGCGGCCCCATGCGCCAGTCGCTCGCCGAGGCGCTGCTGCCGGTCGGCGCGCTCGCCGCGTCGCTGCTGCTGTTCGGGGTGTTCGTGTGGCTGGGCGGAGCCAGCCCGGTCGAGGCCTGGACGATCCTGTTCATGGGTGCCTTCGGCGACTGGTTCTCGTGGCAGAACACGCTGCAGCGCGCCGCGCCGCTGATGCTCACCGCGCTCTGCGTCGCGGTGCCGGCGCGGGCCGGGCTGATCGTCATCGGCGGCGAGGGCGCGGTGGTGCTCGGCGGTCTCGCCGCCGCAGCGCTGCCCTATGCCGTGGGCCTGCCGGAAAACGCCGCCGGCACATTGGCCGTCTGCCTCGCCGGCATGGCCGTCGGCGCCCTCTGGATCATGATTGCCGGCGCCCTGCGCCAGTACCGCGGCGTCAACGAGACCATCTCCAGCCTGCTCCTGGCCTACACCGCGATCGCGCTCTTCAAGCAATTCGTCGAAGGCCCGCTGCGCGACCCGG
>CAXSEJ010000307.1:0-2185 GCA_964236395.1 uncultured Rhizobacter sp. | reverse complement strand
GCGTCGGCCGAGCCGTGGCTCTTGAACACGAGACCGCGCAGGCCGAGCAGCGCCGCGCCGTTGTAGCGCCGGTGGTCGACCCGCTTCTGCAGCCGCCGCAGCGCCGGCAAGGCGAACAGCGCCGCCAGCTTGGTGAAGGCGTTGCGGTTGAACTCCTGCTTGACGAACGCAGCGAGCATCGACGCCAGGCCTTCGGAGGTCTTCAGCACGACGTTGCCGACGAAGCCGTCGCAGACAACGATGTCGGTCGTGCCCTTGAAGATGTCGTTGCCCTCGACGTTGCCGTGAAAGTTGAGCCGCCCGGCGGCCGCCGCGGCGCGCAGCAACTCACCCGCCTGCTTGATCGTCTCGCTGCCCTTGATCGCTTCTTCGCCGATGTTCAGCAGGCCGACGCTCGGGCTCACTTTGCCCTCGACCGCAGCGACCAGCGCACTGCCCAGCACCGCGAACTGCAGCAGGTGCTCGGCGCTGCAATCGACGTTGGCGCCGAGGTCGAGCACCGTGGTGCCGCCGTCGCGCGCGTTCGGCAGCACGGTCGCGATCGCCGGGCGGTCGATGCCGTCGAGCGTTTTCAGGAGATAACGCGACACCGCCATCAGCGCGCCGGTGTTGCCGGCCGAGACGCAGACGTCGGCCGCGGCCTGCCCGTCGGCACCCGGCCTGACTTGGCTCACCGCGACCCGCAGCGACGAATCCTTCTTGCGGCGCAGCGCGATGTCGACCGCATCGTCCATCGTGACGATTTCGGAAGCCGCGACGATGCGTGTCCGCGGCCACGTGGCCGCGCTCGACAGCGCTTCGGGCCGCCCGACGAGCAGCAGCTCGGCAGTCGGATGCGTTTCGAGAAAGGCGCGACACGCGGGCAGCGTCGCCACCGGACCGTGGTCGCCGCCCATGCAATCGACCGCCAGCCGCACGCTGCGCGCGCCGGGTGTGGCGGAAGGCGCCGTCATGCGGAACGAAAACCGGTTCGTGCCGAGTCCGACGCGACCCAGGCCTTCTTCAGGCGTCGGCCTTGGTCTTCAGCACCTTGCGGCCACGGTAGAAGCCCGTCGGGCTGATGTGGTGGCGGAGGTGCTGCTCACCGGTGGTCGGCTCGATGGCGGTCCCCGGCGGCGTGAGCGCGTAGTGCGCGCGGTGCATGCCGCGCTTGGAAGGCGATTTTTTGTTCTGTTGGACAGCCATGATGAATGCTCCTGAAGCGCCGACCTCTGGCCGGGCGGACCGGCCGCCGCCGAGAGCCCACAGAGGCGTCGACGAAACCGATACGAACTTGCTGACGAGATCGATGACGAGATCTATGACGAAAACCCGGAGCGACGCTCTTTGCATTCAAAAACGCCCTGGGGCCTTTGAATGCATGACGCCGTTTCGCCGGAAAAAAGCCTGCGAGTCTAACATTCGGCCCTCAGTTCAGCGGCCGTTCGAGCTTCAGCGCAGCCAGCACGCCGAACGGGTTGGGAGCGTCCTCGACTTCCAGATCGGCCGCCGGGTTGGCCAGGGGAGCCGGGCACACGTCATGGCGCGGCACCAGCGGCAGCGCAAGGATCACTTCCTCCTCGACGAGCGCGTGCAGATCGAGCGCCGGAGGCAGGGCAAGGACATCCTCCTCGCGCTCCTCGTCGAGCGCGGCGGCGGCCGCTTCACCTTCCACGAACAGGATCCGTCGGTCGACCTCGACCGGCGTGGTGACCGGGCCGAGGCAGCGCTGACACTGGAGCGGCAGCACCGTCGAGATCGCGAGCCGCAACCAGCTCTCGGCTCCACGGCCGGCCGCGAACGCCGAATCGCCACGTGCCGACCAGACGATTTCCGCCTCATCGGGCAAGGCCTCGGGCACGATCGACTCGAGCAGGCGCGCAAACTCCCGCACCGGCCAGCTACCGCTCAACTCGCCGCCGGCGCGTGCAAATGCGGCGACGTCGAGGCGCCGGGGGTCGGCTGCAGAGGACATTGGAACAGTGTACGGCGCAACCCGAGGCCCGTCTCGGCGGCAGTGTCGGGCTCCATTGGAGCGGCCGGCTTGTCGCCCGCCGCGGCAGCGACGAGTGCCGCGCCAGCGACGATTGCCTTGCCTTGCCCCGCCTTGCCTTGCCTTAGCTTGCCTCGCACCGCACCCCACCGCCATGTCATGCCATGCCATGCCATGCCATGCCATGCCATGCCATGCCATGCCATGCCATGC
>CAXSEJ010000306.1:0-2224 GCA_964236395.1 uncultured Rhizobacter sp. | reverse complement strand
TCGTGAACAAGAGGCAAGCGCTCGAGGATTCGCTCGCCCATTGCAATCGAGGAAGTGTCGGCGCGATTCGTCGATCAGGCGGGTCGGGCCCCGCCTGTTTGCAGACTCTTATCGATCGCGCGCCGATGCGGTGGACATGCGTGTCGCTTCAGCGGGTGGCCGGCATGTGCTGCTCGACCGCGTTCAGCTCGACTTCAGGGTGGTCGGCTTCGATCTCGGTCTCGCCGTTCAGGTGCCGGTGCATGCGCGCCGTGTCGAGCTCGCCAGTCCATTTGGCGACCACCACCGTGGCCAGGCCGTTGCCGATCAGGTTGGTCAGCGCGCGGGCTTCGGACATGAATCGGTCGATGCCGAGAATCAGCGCCAACCCGGCCACCGGGACGTGGCCCACCGCCGACAGCGTGGCCGCCAGCACGATGAAGCCGCTGCCGGTCACGCCGGCCGCGCCTTTGGAGGTCAGCAGCAGCACCGCCAGCAGCGTGATCTGCTGGCCGAGCGTCATGTCGGTGTTGGTCGCCTGGGCGATGAACACAGCGGCCATCGTCAGGTAGATCGACGTACCGTCCAGGTTGAACGAATAGCCGGTCGGGATCACCAGCCCGACGACCGATTTCTCGACGCCGAGGTTTTCCATTTTGACCATCATGCGGGGCAGCACCGACTCCGACGACGACGTGCCGAGCACGATCAGCAGCTCTTCCTTGATGTACTTGATGAACTTCCAGATCGACAAGCCGTGGTAGCGGGCGATGCCGCCAAGCACGCCGAAGATGAAGATCAGGCAGGTGGCATAAAAGGTCGCCATCAACGCCCCGAGCTGCACCAGCGAGCCCACGCCGTACTTGCCGATCGTGAAGGCCATCGCGCCGAATGCGCCGATCGGTGCAACCTTCATGATGTAGCCGACGATGCCGAACAGCACGTGCGAGAACTTCTCGATGAAGTCGAACACCAGCGTGCCGCGGCCGCCGAATTTGTGCAGCGCGAAGCCGAACATCACCGCGAACAGCAGCACCTGCAGGATCTCGCCCTTCGCGAAGGCATCGACCACCGTGTTCGGAATGATGTTGAGCAGGAAATCGACCGTGCCCTGCATCTGCCCCGGCTTGGTATAGGCGGCCAGGCTCTTGGTGTCGAGCGAGGCGACATCGATGTTCATGCCCGCGCCCGGGTGCACCAGGTTGATGAGGACCAGCCCGACGACGAGCGCGATCGAGCTGACGATCTCGAAGTACAGCAACGCCAGGCCGCCGGTCTTGCCGACCTTCTTCATGTCCTCCATGCCGGCGATGCCGACCACCACGGTACAAAAAATGATCGGCGCGATGACCATCTTGATCAGCTTGATGAAGCCGTCGCCGAGCGGCTTCATGGCCTCCCCGGTCTGCGGCGCGAAGTGGCCGAGCAGCACGCCGATCACGATGGCGGTGATGACCTGGAAGTACAGCGAGCGGTACAACGGTTGCGCGGTCGGGTGGCGGTCCATGAAAAGTCTCCGGTGTTTTGAGGGGGCGGTGGATCAGCGGCTGCCCGTCGATGCGCCCCAGCGCGGCGCCCGATTCTCGGCTCGACGGGTCGCTGCCGGCAATCGACGCCCGTGCGCGCCGTCACTTCGCACGCACCGGTTCCGTCGCAGTCGGCGTACGGATACCCAGTGGCGTGGCGCCAGAATGTCGGTAGCTGTTGGCCCAGCCGCCGGGCGACTTTTCGTCTTGCTCCGGCGGGATAGCCGGTCGCGGACAAGGCCGGCATCCGCACGGCAATGACCGATGCCATCGCCGATGGCCGACGTCCGGCCGGCGTGAGTCGCCGAAGGGGGTCAGGCGACCAGGGCGCCTTTTAAAGTAGGCGCGTCGTTCGCCGGCGTGATCCGCCGCGCCGGCGCTGAACCGCAGCCGGCAGCGCCGGCTCGGGCCGGCGCCTCAGCCCGTGCGTCCGAGCCGCGGCATCATCCCGAGCGCCGTCTCGCGCTCGATGCGCCGAAGGTCGGCGGGGGTGAAAACGCCGCAATCGCGCATGGCCTTGACCTGGTCGAGCGAGCTGCGATACGGGTAGTCGGTGCCGAATACGATCTGCGATATCGGCACGACCTTCGTGAGCGCCGACATCGCCGCCGGGTTCGCGGTCTGGGCGGTGTCGTACCAGAAGCTCTTCAGGACCGGGGCGACCCCCTGCGGGAACAAGGGCGCGACGCTCGGCACCAGCACCGGCTGGCGGACGAAGC
>CAXSEJ010000305.1:0-2293 GCA_964236395.1 uncultured Rhizobacter sp. | reverse complement strand
CAAAAGCGCGCGCATTGGTCGACTTCCTGTTGAGTACATTCGAATCCAATCGTCTCGTCGACGGGGGCGCCTGGTGAATAGCGCATCTCTACTCTAAGAAGTTGCTGTTCGATGCCGGCCTCTTCGAACCGACCCGGCGCTCTACGTCCGTTTCGAGAGCCGCAACGCGATTCCGACGGCGCTGGCGGGCCTGTCGATTAGTGCCCGGCGCGCTCGCGCGCCGCGTGCAGCGTATGCAGGGTGATCTTGCGAACCTCGGCCTTGCTCTGCTCGATGTGCGCCTTCAGCAGCAGCCGGGCCTGATCGGGCTTCTTCTGCATCACCGCGCGCAGCACCTTGGCGTGCTCGACGTAGGTGGCCTCGATGCGGTCGGCGCGCGTGAAGTCGAGCCTGCGGACGATGCGGATGCGCTCGGTCACGTCGCGATGCACACGGGCCATCTCGCCGTTGCCGGCGGCGTCGACCAGGGCCGTGTGAAAGGCCTCGTCGTGCTGGCCGACGGCGCGGGCGTCGCTCAGGCGCTCGGCCGGCGGCACCAGCCACACCGCCTTGAGCGCCTCCAGCCCGTGCGCCTGCCCGGCGCTGCCGCACAGGCGGGCGATGCTGGCCAGCTCGAGCACGACGCGCAGGTCGTAGAGCTCCTCGAGGCGGCCGAAGTCGATCGGCAGCACGTACCAGCCGAGCTTCGACTCGACGCCGAGGAAGCCCTCGTTGCGCAGCCTGAACAAGGCCTCGCGCACCGGCGTGCGGCTCATGCCGAGGCGCTGGCCGAGGTCGGCCTCCGAGAAACGGTCCCCGGCGACGAGCGCGAAGTCATGGATCTGCGCCTTGATGGCGTCGTAGACCTGATCGGCCAGCTTCATGGCTCGATGGTGCTGACGTGCGCGGCGACGACGCGCCAGCCCTGCTCGGGCAGGCGGACCCAGGTCTGGCTCTGCCGGCCGATGCGCGCCGAGCCCTCGCGGTGGAACTCGGTCATCGCCGTGGCGACGTCGGAGCCGAAGGTGGTGATGACCGTGTTCGCAAGACGGCGCGCCAGGCCGGTGCTCGGGCGCCCGGTGCGGAAGGCGCGGATCGCCTCGATGCCGACGAGGTTCTCGGCCACGCCGTAGCGCACCACCGCGTCGGCGTGCCAGAACAGGGCGTCGAGCGTGGCCGTGTCGTTGCTGACGAGGGCCTCCTCGTAGCGCATGAAGACCGCGCTCACCTCGCGCAGCACCTGGGGGTCGTTGATCGTCATCGGCGGAGCTCAGGTCAGGGCGCGTGGGGCTGTCGGCGCGGCCACGGCGGCCAGATTCTGCAGGTGCTGCGCCGCCCGCAAGACGAGGTCTTCGCGCCAGGGTGCGGCGATGAGCTGCACGCCGATCGGCAGGGTCGGGTGGCAGTGCCACACCGGCACCGCGCACACCGGCAGGCCGATGCAGGAAATCGGCTGGGTCAGCAGGCCGAGGCTGGGCCGGGCGGGCAGGCGCTGGCCGCCGATCTCGAGCCACTCGGTGCCGATGGCCGGCGCGACGCAAGGCGTGGCCGGCGCGATGAGCAGGTCGACCTCGGCGAAGAGCTCGGCGGCGCGCTCGGCGAACCAGCGCCGCACCCGCTGCGCCTGCACCACCCAGGCGGCCGGCAGCAGCGCGCCGGCGAGGAAGCGGTCGCGCGAGAGCGGCTCGAAGTCGGCGGCCCGCGTGCGCAGATCGGCGAGGTGCAGCGCCGCGCCCTCGGCGTTGGTGATGAGGAAAGCGGCCGCCCGCGCGCGCGCCGTCTCCGGCAGGCCGACGCGGCGGGCCGTGCCGAGGGCCTCGGCGACGCGCTGCACGGCGGCGCGCGCCTCCGGGCCGGCGTTGTCTTCGAACCAGCCGTCGAGGCAGGCGATGCGCAGGCCGTCGATGCCGCCATCGATGCACGGCGCCGTCGGCTCGACCGGCCGCACCAGGCAGCCGGGATCGCGCCGGTCGTGGCCCTGCATCGCGTCGTAGCAGAGAGCGAGGTCCCGGGCGCTGCGGGCGAACGGGCCGAGGTGGTCGAGGCTGGCCACGAACGGGTAGCTGCCGGTGCGCGGCAGGCGGCCGTAGGTCGGCTTCAGGCCGAACACGCCGCAGAGCGACGCCGGCACCCGGATGGAGCCGTTGGTGTCGGAGCCGAGGCTGAGCGGCACCTGTCCGGCCGCCACGGCCGCCGCCGAGCCGCCCGACGAGCCGCCGGCGACGCGGGTCGGGTCGTGCGGATTGCGCGTCGGCCCGTCGTGCGAGTTCTCGGTCGTGAAGCCGTAGGCGTACTCGTCCATGTTGAGCGCGCC
>CAXSEJ010000304.1:0-2324 GCA_964236395.1 uncultured Rhizobacter sp. | reverse complement strand
CTTCAACGTCGAGATCCAGCCGCAGCTGGTGCTGCTGCAGAAGACGCTGCTCAACATCGAGGGCCTGGGCCGCGACCTCGACCCCGACCTCGACCTCTGGAATACCGCCAAGCCGTTTCTCGAGCGCTGGATGCAGGAGCAGGTCGGCTGGCGCGGCCTGGTCGAGCAGCTGAAGAAGGAGGCGCCGCGCTTCGTGCACCTGCTGCCGCAGCTGCCGCGCCTGCTCCATGCCACCTTGCAGAACACGGCCCAGCCACAGCAGCGCCTGCTCGAGTCGATGCTGTCGGAGCAGCGTCACACCAACCGGCTGCTCTCCGGCGTGGCCGGCGTTGCCGTGGCCATCCTGCTCGGGCTGGTCGTCGTGGAGTTGCTGCAGCGGCTGACCTGAGAGCGGGGCAGGGCGAATTACAATGCGCGGTTGTTTCCACTGAGCTCGCGATGCCGATCTACGCTTACCGCTGTGCCACCTGCGGTCATGCCCAGGACGTTCTGCAGAGGATGTCCGATCCGGTGCTGAGCGTGTGCCCGGCGTGCGGAGCCTCGACCTACGTCAAGCAGGTGACTGCGGCGGGTTTCCAGCTCAAAGGCTCGGGCTGGTACGTCACCGACTTCCGTGACGGCAAGAGCGGCAAGGCGGCCGCCGGTGACAAGGCAGAAAACAGCGACACGGCCGACAAGGGCGACAAGGGCGACAAGGGCGACGCCAAGGAAACGCCCGCGAAGGATGCCGGCGACACCGGTGCCGGCAAGGCCGAGACGGTCGCGCCCGCCACGGCACCGGCGCCTGCCACTGCCGCCGCACCTGCGCCGGCTGCTGCTCCGGCGCCCGCGCCAGCGCCCGTGTCGCCGTCCGGCAAGAGCGGCACCTGACCCGGCGGGTCGCCCTCTGCCCGGATGAAGAAATACCTCATCGCCGGCCTGCTGGTCTGGCTGCCGCTCGTCGTCACGATCTGGGTGCTGGCCTCGGTGCTCGGCCTGCTCGACGGCGTGTTCGTCTGGCTCCTCAACGGCACGCAGGCGATCCTGCCGGAGGGCGCGCATTCCTTCATCGAGACGCTGCGCCGGATCCCGGGGCTCGGCGTGCTGGTGATGCTCGTCGCGCTGTTCCTGACCGGCGTGTTCGCGACGAACGTGGGCGGCCAGTGGGCTCTTCGCCAAGGCCACCGGATGCTCAACCGCATCCCGATCGTCAAGTCGATCTACAGCTCGGTGCAGCAGGTCTCGGACACGCTGTTCTCGAGCAGCGGCAACGCATTCCGCCAGGCGGTGCTCGTGCAGTACCCGCGCGAAGGTGCCTGGACCATCGCCTTCGTCACGGGCAAGCCCGGTGGCGAGGCGGCCGTGCACCTGCCGGGCGAGTACCTGAGCCTGTACGTGCCGACCACGCCGAACCCGACGTCGGGCTTCTTTCTGATGGTGCGCCGGGCCGATGTCATCGTGCTGGCGATGAGCGTCGACGAGGCGCTGAAGTACGTGATCTCCATGGGCGTGGTCGCGCCGCCGACCCGCGCCCGGGCCGGCGCCCAGCCGCTGCCGCTGCGAAATTCGATCGGCTGAGCGCGCGCCGAGCGCTCGGCCCAACGGTTGCGTGATCGACACGATCCGCCCCTGATCGATCGGAAAAAAACCTGGAGTGATGCGATGAGAACGACGTACTGCGGTCTGGTGAGCGAGCAGCTCCTCGGCCAGACGGTCACCTTGATGGGCTGGGCCCACCGCCGCCGCGACCACGGCGGCGTGATCTTCATCGACCTGCGCGACCGCGAAGGCCTGGTCCAGGTGGTGTGCGACCCGGACCGGGCGGCGACCTTTGCCGTCGCCGAGGGCATCCGCAACGAGTTCTGCCTGAAGGTGACCGGCCTGGTACGCGCGCGGCCGGGCGGCACCGACAACGCCAACCTCACGAGCGGCAGGGTCGAGGTGCTCTGCCACGAGCTCGAGGTGCTGAACCCGAGCGTCACGCCGCCGTTCCAGCTCGACGAGGACAACCTTTCGGAGACCACCCGCCTCACCCACCGCGTGCTCGACCTGCGCCGGCCGCAGATGCAGAGGAACCTCATGCTGCGCTATCGCGTCGCGATGGAGGTGCGCAAGTTCCTCGACGCCAACGGCTTCATCGACATCGAGACGCCGATGCTGACCAAGAGCACGCCGGAGGGTGCACGCGACTACCTGGTGCCGAGCCGCGTCCACGACGGCATGTTCTTCGCGCTGCCGCAAAGCCCCCAGCTCTTCAAGCAGCTGCTCATGGTGGCCGGCTTCGACCGCTACTACCAGATCACCAAGTGCTTTCGCGACGAGGACCTGCGCGCCGACCGCCAGCC
>CAXSEJ010000303.1:0-2376 GCA_964236395.1 uncultured Rhizobacter sp. | reverse complement strand
CCAGCGGCCTGGTGCCGTCGAGCTTTCGCATCCTGCGCCAGGTGCTCGACCGGCTGGAAGATTCGAAGACCGGGCGGCTCCTGCCCGAGAGCTTTCACTGCGACATGCCGGCCGACCGGCTGGCGCAGGCCGAGGCCACGGCGCAGATCCTGGGCGACGAGGTCTGGAAGCGCTTTCCCTGGGCCTGCGGTGCCGACGGCGGGCCGGCCTTGCCGACGACCACCGACCCGGTCGAGGCGCTGATCAACCGCACCTGGAAGCCCACGCTTTCGGTCACCGGCGTCGACGGTTTCCCGGCCATGAAGGACGCCGGCAACGTGCTGCGCCCGTACACCGCCTTCAAGCTCAGCCTGCGCACGCCGCCGCTGGTCGATGGCAACGTCGCGGCGCAGGCGCTGAAGACGCTGCTCGAGGACAACGCGCCCTACAACGCCAAGGTCACCTTCCACACCGACGCGCGTGCCGGCCACGAAGACGATGCGGCCTCGGGCGCCACCGGCTGGAACGCGCCGACGCTGGCGCCATGGCTCGAAGACGCGCTCAACGCCGCGTCGCGGGCGCACTACGGCGCGCCCTGCGGCTACATCGGCCAGGGCGGCACGATTCCATTGATGTCGATGCTGCAGCAGAGCTTCCCGAAGGCGCAGATGATGGTCTGCGGCGTGCTCGGCCCGAAGAGCAACGCCCACGGCCCGAACGAGTTCCTGCACGTGCCCTACGGCAAGAAGCTGACCGCCGCGGTGGCGCAGGTCATGGCCGCCTGTCCGTAACGACCCGGCTTCCCCCGCAATCGGGGGATGTGACTGCTGGTAAAGCGGTGACATCGTCTTGGGGTGCAACCGGTTCGGTCGAACCGAATGAGCACTCAACAAGATTTTGGAGGAATTACCAATGACGTCATTCGTGGGCACCGCACGCGCGGCCGCCATAGGCCTTGCAACAGCCGCCAGCTTCACCCTGGTGCCCGTGTCGGCCCAGACCATCGTTCCGCAGAGCGCGCTGACCCCGTCGACGCAGTACTACACCGACACGATCGGTGGCGGCATCGGCAACGTCGTGGTGATGACCGGCGGCGGCAACGCATCCGGCGTCGGCCAGCCCAACGGCAGGAACGACGACGGCTTCAGCGGCCCGATCAGCCTGGGCTTCACGCTCAACTTCTTCGGCACCGACTACAGCTCGTTCTTCATCAACAACAACGGAAACATCAGCTTCGGCGCCGGCATCTCTGCCTTCGTCCCGACCGGGCTGACGGGTGCGACGGCTCCGGTGATCTCGCCGTACTTCTCCGATGTCGACACGCGCGGTCCGCTGAGCGGCGTGGTGCATTTCCGCAACGACATCGCCAACGAGATCATCGTCACCTGGGACAACGTCGGCCGCTACAACGGACGCGACGACCTGCTGAACAGCTTCCAGCTCGTCGTGCGCGGGGCCGCCTACCAGATCCCCAACGGCGAGGGCACCATCGGCTTCTTCTACCGCGACATGCCCTGGATCACCACCGACACGAGCACCACTGCGGCGGTGGGCTTCGGCAACGGCGCCGGCGGCTTCGAGGCGCTCGCGGGCTCCAACACGTCGACGATCAACGGCGTGGTGGCCAACCACTTCATCTGGTTCGATCAGAACCTGGTGGCAGTGCCGGTCAATCCGGTCCCGGAGCCCGAGACGTACGCCATGATGCTGCTCGGCCTCGCCGGCCTGGGCGCCTATACGCGTCGTCGCCGCAAGCAGCGCTGATCCGCCTCGGTGACACGCTGAACGGGGCCGGATCAGGCCCCGTTTCTCATGGCGCGGGCGGTGCAGCGAACGACATCGCCAGCGCCTCGGCGGTCTCGATACCGTCGACGGCCGCCGACATGATGCCGCCGGCGTAGCCCGCGCCTTCGCCGGCCGGATACAGGCCGCGCACGTTGACGCTCTGCCGGCCGACGCGGTCGCGCGGGATGCGCAGCGGCGACGACGTGCGCGTCTCCACGCCGGTGAGCACCGCGTCGGCCATGGTGAAGCCGGCGATCTGCCTCTCGAACGCCGGCAAGGCCTCGCGGATCGCCTCGATGGCGTAATGCGGCAGGCTCTCCCGGCCGCGCCCCGCCAGGTCGGCGGGCGTCACGCGTGGCGTGTACGACGGCTCGACGGCAGCGAACGCGGTCGACGCCCGGCCAGCGAGGAAGTCGCCGACGCGCTGGCCCGGCGCCGCATAGCTTTGCCCGCCGAGCTCGAACGCGCGCGACTCCCACAAGCGCTGGAAGGCGATGCCGTCGAGCGGGCTCACCTCGCCGGTCGATCCCGGCGCACGGTAGTCGTCGGGCGCGAGGCCGACGACGATGCCGGCGTTGGCGTTGCGCTCGTTGCGCGAGTACTGGCTCATGC
>CAXSEJ010000302.1:0-2396 GCA_964236395.1 uncultured Rhizobacter sp. | reverse complement strand
GGCTTGTTGCCGCCCATCGGCACCAGGCTCATCGACTCGGCGCCGCCGGCGATCAGCACGTCGGCTTCGCCGACGCGGATGCGGTCGGCCGCCATCTGCACCGCGGTCAGGCCGGAGGCGCAGAAGCGGTTGACCGTCACGCCGCCGACCGGTTTCGGCAAGCCGCACAGGGCGACCGCGATGCGGGCCATGTTCATCCCCTGCTCGCCTTCCGGGAACGAGCAGCCGACGATCGCGTCTTCGATGGCGCCCGGGTCGAGCGTCGGCACCTGACGCATCGCGCTCTTGATGGCGGCGATCAGCAGGTCGTCGGGCCGCGTGTGGCGGAAGTAGCCGCGCCCCGAGCGGCCGATCGGCGTGCGCGTCGCGGCGACGATGTAGGCGTCTTGAACTTGCTTGCTCATGTGGGTCGTTCCTTCAGTTGCGAACGGGCTTGCCCGTCTGCAGCATGCCCATGATCCGTTCCTGCGTCTTCGGGTGATCGAGCAGGGCACAGAAGTGCCTGCGTTCGATCGCCATGAGGTACTCCTCGGTCACCAGCGAGCCGGCGTCGACGTCGCCGCCGCACACCACGTCGGCGATCAGCGAGGCGATGTGGAAGTCGTGCGCGCTGGCGAAGCCGCCGTCGCGCAGGTTGACGAGCTGCGCCTTGATGGTCGCGATGGCGTTGCGCCCTGCCACGGGGAAGACCGCGCGCGCCGGGGCGCGCCAGCCGCTTTCCGCCATCGCCCTCACCTGCGCGCTGGCCACGTGCAGCAGCTCGTCCTTGTGCGGCACGATGACGTCGCTCCAGAGCAGGTAGCCGATCTTGCGGTTCTCGACGGCGCTGGTGCCGACGCGCGCCGTGGCCGCGCTGGTGAAGGCATCGGTCAGGAACTTGAGCAGGTCGGCGTTGGCGTTGCCGGCCGCGGCCATCTCGGCCGCACGCCGGGCGATGAAGGTCAGCCCGCCGCCGGCCGGCAGCAGGCCGACGCCGACCTCGACCAAGCCCATGTAGCTTTCCATCGCCGCCACCCGCCGCGACGCGTACAGCGCCATCTCGCAACCGCCGCCGAGGGCGATGCCGCGCACGGCGGCCACCACCGGCACCTGGGCGTAGCGCATGCGCAGCATCGCGTCCTGCAGCTCCTTGACCACCGGCAGGATGCCTTTGCCGCCGCTCTTCATGAACACCGGCATCAGGGCCTCGAGGTTGGCGCCGGCCGAGAACACGTCGTCGGGCGACCAGATCACGAGGCCCTGGTACGACTGCTCGGCCAGCTCCACCGCCTTCAGCAGCCCTTCGATCACGCCGGGGCCGATGAGGTGCAGCTTGGCGGTGATGCTGGCGATCAGCACCTCGCCGTCGAGCGACCAGACGCGCACGTCGTCGTTCCTGAAGACCTCCGTGCCGGACTGCAGCGGCGCCGTCGCGCTCGCGCCGAAGACGCTGTCACGGAACGGCTGCCGCTCGTAGACGGGCAGGTGGCTCGGCTCGGCGAAGCGGGCGTGCGCCGCGCTGTACGAGCCCTCGGGCCGGTGCACGCCGCCGTCGGCGCTGCCGAGGCCCTCGAACACCCACGGCGGCAGCGGCGCGCTGCTCAGCGCCTTGCCGGCGTCGATGTCGCCCTTCACCCACTGCGCCACCTGCGACCAGCCGGCCTGCTGCCACAGCTCGAACGGCCCCTGGCTCGCGCCGAAGCCCCAGCGCATCGCGAAGTCGATGTCGCGCGCGCTCTCGGCGATGTCGCCGAGGTGCACCGCGGCGTAGTGGAAGCTGTCGCGCAGGATCGCCCAGAGGAACTGCGCCTGCGGGTTCTTCGAGTCGTGCAGCAGCTTCAGGCGCTCGGCGGGCGGCTTCTTCAGGATGCGGGCGACGATCTCGTCGGCCTTGCCGCCACCGGCCACGTAGTCGCCCGAAGCCGGGTCGAAGCGCAGGATGTCCTTGCCCACCTTCTTGTAGAACCCGGCACCGGTCTTCTGGCCGAGCGCGCCGGCGTCGAGCAGCTTCTGCAGTACTGTAGGCGTGGCGTAGCTGGCGAAGAACGGGTCGTCGGCCAGGTTGTCCTGCAGCGTCTTGATGACGTGCGCCATCGTGTCGAGACCCACCACGTCGGCGGTGCGGAAGGTGCCCGAGCTGGCCCGGCCGAGCTTCTTGCCGGTGAGGTCGTCGACCACGTCGAAGCTGAGGCCGTGCGTCTCGGCCTCCTTCATCGTCGCCAGCATGCCGGCGATGCCGACGCGGTTGGCGATGAAGTTGGGCGTGTCCTTGGCCCGCACCACCGACTTGCCGAGCGCCGTGGTCACGAACGCCTCGAGCTGGTCGAGGATCTCCGGCTTCGTCGCCGGCGTGGCGATGAGCTCCACCAGCGCCATGTAGCGCGGCGGGTTGAAGAAGTGGATGCCGCAAAAGCGCG
>CAXSEJ010000301.1:0-2417 GCA_964236395.1 uncultured Rhizobacter sp. | reverse complement strand
ATCTTCATGATCACCGCGCCGCTCATGACCTCGAGCCTCAAGCTCGACCTGCCGAAGAGCGACGCGGCGCAGCCGAGCGACACGCCGCAGTTCATCGCCGTCGCCCTCGACCGGGACGGCCGCTACTTCTTCGCCGACGAGCCGCTCGAGGCCGCCGCTTTCGCCGAGCGCGTGATCGCCGCGGCGAAGCGCAACCCGCAGACCGAAGTGCAGTTGCGCGCCGACCGGGGCGTGCCCTACGGCCGTGTCGCCGAGCTCATCGGCATCGTGCAGAAGGCCGGGCTCTCGCGGATCGGCTTCGTCACCGAGGCCGGGCCAGCGGCGAGCGGGCCGTAGCGCCGGGCGTCGGCTGTCACAGCGCCTCGTGACGGCGCAGGTAGGTGGCGAAGCGTGGCAGGCCGGTCGAGGTGAGGTCGCGGTAGCGGTAGGTGATGACCTCGCCGCAGGCCGGCGGGTCACGACGCAGGGCGTCGCTCAGGCCGCTGCCGACGAGGAACTGCCGGCCTTGCCGATTGCGCACCTCGAGCGCGCCGACTTCGCCGCGGTACTTGCCGGCACCCGGTCGATGGCCCACGACGACGGCCTCGGCGTCGAGGTGCGACTTGAGCTTGAGGAGCGCGTCGGTGCGGCCGGGCGCCCACGCCGAGTCGGCCACGTGCAGCATCAGGCCTTCGCCACCGGCCGCGATCGTCGTCGCCAGCGACTGCTGCAGTGCCGCGGCGCTGCCGCCGCGCCATTGCGGCGCGGCGACGAGCTGCGGCATGCCGGCCTGGGCCACGACATCGGCCAGGCGTGCAGCGCGGTCCGCGAACGGCCCGGTGCCGCCCGGCAGGTCGAAGGCCAGGTAGCGCACCTCGGCCCATTCATCGCTGCGCGGCACGGCCTTGCGGACGACGCCGGAAAGCGCGTCGAAGCGGCCGCGGCCGAGCCAGAGCTCGCCGTCGAGCGGCACCTCGGGCAGGGCGGCGACGAAGCCGGGCGGCACCGAGACCGCCCGGCCGCTCCGGTGGCGCAGGACGCGGCCGTCCCAGATCGCGCGCACGCCGTCGTACTTCTCGCTGACGAGGCAGCGTGCCGGGTCGACCTGGCCGGCGTAGACGGTGGCGAGCATCGGCGACCTCGGATCCGAACCGCGCGGGGCGGGCGCGGCCCGGCTCGTGAACGGAAGGAGCGAGAGCGTGGCGACGACGGCGTGCCGGCGGCTGACGGAGGTGGAGTCGGTGGTCATGGCGGTGTCCGGCAAAAGCCCCGCGCGGGGCGATGTGCCACTGTGGCCAGCGCTGGCGATGGGGTCCATCGCTCGCAGCGGGGGCAACGCACCCTCCATCGGGCGTATGCGAGCCACCACACCGGGCGGCCGGGACGACCCGCTTTTCTATAATCGATCGATGCGCCGCATCCCCGTTTGCCTGCCTTGAACGCCGATTTCGACCCGGGCGAGATCGAGCGCGCGGCGCAGGCCGCCTGGCGCGAAGGCGACGTCTACCGGGTCGCGGAAGACCCGGCTCGCACCAAGTTCTACGCCTGCTCGATGCTGCCCTACCCGAGCGGCCTGCTGCACATGGGCCACGTGCGCAACTACACCATCAACGACATGATGGCGCGGCACCTGCGCATGACCGGCCTCAACGTGCTCATGCCGATGGGTTGGGACGCGTTCGGCCTGCCGGCCGAGAACGCGGCGATGAAGAACGGCGTGCCGCCGGCGAAGTGGACGCGCGACAACATCGCCGCCATGAAGGGGCAGATGCAGGCCATGGGCCTGGCCATCGACTGGAGCCGCGAGGTCACGACCTGCGACCCGAACTACTACAAGTGGAACCAGTGGTTGTTCCTCAAGATGCTGAGCCACGGCATCGCCGAGCGGCGCACCCAGATCGTCAACTGGGACCCGGTCGACCAGACGGTGCTGGCCAACGAGCAGGTGGTCGAGGGCCGCGGCTGGCGCTCCGGCGCGCTCGTCGAAAAGCGCGAGATCCCGGGCTACTACCTGAAGATCACCCAGTACGCCGAGCCGCTGCTCGAGGCGGTGCAGACCGGCCTGCCCGGCTGGCCCGAACGCGTGCGCACGATGCAGGAGAACTGGATCGGCCGCAGCACCGGCGTGCGCTTCGCCTTCACGCACGACGTGCGCGGCGGCGACGGCCGGCCCATCGGCGGCGGCCGGCTCTACGTCTTCACGACGCGCGCCGACACGATCATGGGCGTCACCTTCTGCGCCGTCGCGCCGGAGCACCCGCTGGCGCTGCACGCGGCAGCGACGAACCCCGCCATCGCCGCCTTCCTCGAGTCGTGCAAGGCCGGCGGCACGACCGAGGCGGAGCTCGCGGTGCAGGCCAAGCGCGGCATCGACACCGGCCTGGTCGTCGAGCACCCGCTCAGCCACGAGAAGATTCCGCTCTGGGTCGGCAACTACG
>CAXSEJ010000300.1:0-2445 GCA_964236395.1 uncultured Rhizobacter sp. | reverse complement strand
TCCATCTTCCAGGCGATGCCGTCGCGCTCGCCTTCCTGCACCATGCCTTCGATCATCATCGCGGCGTTGTAGCGCAGCGGGCGCGACAGGCCGGCGAGGTTCTCGGCCGAAGTGGGATTGCGCTTGTGCGGCATCGTCGATGAGCCGAGCTTGCCTTCGCTGAAGCCTTCCTCGACTTCGCCGAACTCGTTGCGTTGCATGTTGAAGAGCTCGTTTCCGATCTTCGACAGGGTGGCGCCGAGCATGGCGAGCAGGCAGGTGTATTCGGTGAAGCGGTCGCGCGCCGGTGCCCAGCTGATCGCCGGCGTGCCGAGGCCGAGCTTGTCGAGCAGGCGGTGCTCGAGCGCTTCGGCCTGGGGCCCGAGCGAGGCCTGGCTGCCCACCGCCCCGGCGAGCATGCCGACGAGCACGCGCGGGGCGGCCTGCAGCAGGCGTTCGTGGTGGCGGCCGAGCTCGTCGAGCCAGAGCGCGCATTTGTGGCCGAAGGTGATCGGCAGCGCCTGCGTGCCGTGGGTGCGGCCGGCCATCGGCGTGTCGCGGTGGGCGACAGCGAGGCGCGCCAACTCGTTGCAGACCGCCTTCAGGTCGCGAACGGCGACCGCGTGAAACTCCTTCAGCTGCAGCGCCACGCCGGTGTCGACCACGTCCTGGGTGGTGGCGCCGTAGTGGACCCATTCGCCGCCCTCCTTCGAGCAGCGTGCCTGCAGTTGCTTCAGAGCGGGCACGAGCGAGTGCTTGATGCGCCGGATCTCCGCCGACATGGCGGCGATGTCGATATGGCCCACCTTGGCCTCGGCCGCGATCTCGGCCGCCGCGGCCTCGGGAATGATGCCGAGCTCGGCCTGCGCGGCGGCGAGCGCGGCTTCGAAGTCGAGCCACTTCTGGATCCGGTTTTCCTCCGAGAAGATGGTGCGCAGCTCGTCGGTGCCCCAGAGGTGCTGGAGCGATTGCATGTCGAAGACGGATACGGGCATGGCAGGTCCTGGGGTCGGTATGAATGGCTCAGCGCGGCGGCGCTGCGCGGAGCGGCAGCACGCGGCCCGGGTTCGGCAGCGTGTTCGGGTCGAGGGCTTGCTTCATGCGGCCATCAGGCTCGGCAGCGAACAGCGCTGCATCGACGCTCACGGTCACGCCGTCGCGGCGCTCGTCGGCGAAGCCGGCGCACCAGGCGGTGACCTGCGAGGCCGCAACGTCGTCGATGGCCGGTGCAAAAGCGCGCATGCGCTGCTGCAGCTGGATCCAGTCGAACGGATCTTCCGGATCGCCGCGGCGCAGGTCCCGGTAGGCACTCACCTCGCGTCCGTCGACAAGGCGGATCGTCACCCGGGCCGGGCGGCGCTCGGGAAAGGCGCGTTGATAGGCGTCGTCGGTCTGCACCGTGATGTTCCGGGCCAGCGCGAGCAGCGCCGGGTCGTGCAGCGCCGGGGTTTCCATCTCGGCGATGCCGAGCCGGTTCTTCAGGAGCAGCGCCGCGATCACGTAGCGCAGGCTGAACGGGGTTTCCGCCGGCTTGCTCGGCCACTCGACGCCGGCGATCTTCAGCGCGTGCGCAAAGATGACGACGGCGACACCGGCCACGTCGCCAGCGCCGATGTGGTGCGCGTCGATGAGGGCGCGTGTGGCGTCGAGCGGCGTGAAGAGCTGGGCGCAGCACGGCCAGGCCTTGATGGTGGCAGTGGTGATCCGGTCGGGCGTGCCGGCACCGGGCTTGGGTGACGTGTGCAGGGCATCGTCAGCCAAGCCCGCATCGACCGCATCGGCGATCGCCGCGAGCGGTCCGTCGCCGCCGAGCGCCGCATAGAGGCCGCGTCGCCCGGTGAAGAAGGCGCGCGCTCCGGGCAGGCCGGCACGCGCCGCGAAGGCCGCCGTCATGCCGTTGCGCACGGCGAACGCTGGGTGCAGCGACTTGGCCTCGTGGGCCTCGTCGTCGACGAGCTGCCAGAGGCCGGCGGCCTGCGTCGCGGCGATGCCGAGCGCATGGTGCAGTTGCGCCGCCGGCAAGCCGAGGGCGACCGCGCTCGCCGCCGCGGCGCCGACCGCACCGGCGGTGGCGGTGACGTGGAAGCGCGCGGCATGGCCGGCGCCGAGTGCCTCGCCGAGGCGCAACGCCACTTCGTAGCCGGCCACGATGGCATCGATGGCGCAACGCTGCGTGAGCGGCACGGCGGAGGCCAGCGCCAGCACCGGGGACACCGCGACCACGCCGGGGTGCAGCATGGCGGCGCGATGCGCGTCGTCGATCTCGCGCAGGTGGGCGATGCCGGCATTCGCGAACGCCGCGGCGAGCGGCGTGGCGCCGCCGCCGCCGCCAAAGATGGGCGCCGGCCCGGCGCCGCCGAAAACGTCGGCGGCGATGCGCCGCAGCGGCGCCGCGCCCGGCATCTCGAGCCCGGACCAGCCCGCGGTGAACCAGTCGAGCAACGCCTGGGCCAGGCGCTCACGCGT
>CAXSEJ010000299.1:0-2446 GCA_964236395.1 uncultured Rhizobacter sp. | reverse complement strand
GCGCCGCCGCTCACCGCCGAGTAGCCGCGGTGCCAGAGCTGGTACGGGTTGTTCTCGACGGCCCAGTGGGTGCGTGCCTCGCGCACCAGGTCGGGCCGGACTTCGCAGGTGATGATCTCGTCGACGCGCCCGCCGCCTTCGGCCATCACGGTGCCGTCGAAGTTGCAGAACATGCCTTCGCCCATCGAGTCGAAGCTGCCGTCGCTGCCGCACAGGCACACGCTGGCCGTGACCATGAGGTTCTGGAACGCATTGGCCTGGTTGGTGATCTTCCAGGCGTGACGGATCGGGGCGGTGTAGCCGGCCGTGCGCAGCATCAGCTCGGCCCCCCGGTAGGCGCACTCGCGCGCCATCTCCGGGAACATGCCGTCGTGGCAGATGATCAAGGCGAGCTTCACGCCCTTCGGCCCGTCGATCACCGGGATGCCGACGTTGCCCGGCTCCCAGGCCTCGACCGGCACCCAGGGGTGCAGCTTTCGGTAGTAGAGGGCGATCTGGCCGCGGTCGTCGATGACGATGCCGGTGTTGTAGGGATTGCCGTTCGGATTGAACTCCATCAGCGAAAAGCAGCCCCAGAGCCTGTGCAGCGTGCAGGCGGCCTTGAAGGCGGCGACCTCGGGGCCGTCCATCCGGCACATCAGCTCGGGCGCGGTGCTCATCGAAAGGCCGTGCAGGGCGTACTCGGGGAACACGACGAGGTCGAGGCCGGCGTTGTTGCGCCGCGCCTTGGCGACCATGGCGACGATGCGGTCGGCCTGCGCGGCGAGCTGCGCCGGCGTCTCGACCACCGGCAGCTGCAGCTGCACCAAACCGACCACCACGCCGTTCGGCGACTTGTTCAATCCACCCAGACCGCTCATTTCCATTGACTCCTAACGGGCCGACGACAGCTCGCCCGGGCTGCCGACGGCGACGCTGCCGGGGCGGCAGCTGATGACGAGGATGACCAGCGTGAGCACGTAGGGCACCGCGCTGAAGAGGTAGTAGCCCTGGCTGATGCCGATCGACTGCAGTGCCGGGCCGATGGCGCCGGCGCCGCCGAACAGCAGCGCGGCGCCGACGCAGCGCACGGGGCTCCAGCGCGCGAAGATGACGAGCGCCACGGCGATCAGGCCCTGGCCGCTCGAGATGCCCTCGTTCCAGCTGCCCGGATAGAACAGCGTGAGGGAGGCGCCGCCGAGGCCGGCGATGGCGCCGCCGGCGACCGTCGCGGCGATGCGGATGCCGTTGACCGAGTAGCCGAGCGCCCGGGTCGCGCTGGCCGAGTCGCCGGCCAGGCGCACGAGCAGGCCGGCGCGGGTCTTCGCGAATCCCCAGCGCAGCGCCAGCGCGAGCAGGATGCCGACCGGCAGCAGCGGGTTCACCTGCAAGGCCGCCTGCACGACCGGCGAGTCGCTCCAGCCGCCGAGCGCGATGGCCGGCAGCTGCGCCGCCTGCGGCTGGATCAGCGGCTTGCCGAGGTAGAAGGCGAGGCCGGTGCCGAGCAGCATGAGGGCGATGCCGGTGGCCACGTCGTTGACGCGCCGCAGCGAGCACAGCACGCCGTGCAGCAGCGCCAGCGTGGCACCGGCGAGGGCCGCGAGGGCGACGCCGGCCCAGGGCCAGCCGGTCAGGTAGGCGCCGCCGAAGCCGGCCATCGCCGAGAGCACGAGCACGCCTTCGAGACCGAGGTTGATGCGGCCCGACTTCTCGGTGAGGCACTCGCCCAGGCTGACGAACAGGAACGGCACGCCGACGCGCAAGGCGCCGCCGACGATCGCCGCGGCGAAGGCGAGCAACGTGTCGGCCGTCATGCCGGCTTCTCCTGGTGCACCGGGATCGGCGCCGGCGGCCCCGACCCCTTGCGCAGCTTCGGCAGCACCGCCTGCCACTCGATGCCGCGCAGCGCCTCGCTGGCCAGAATGAGCACGAAGGCGATGCCCTGCAGCACCTGCACCGAAGCGTCGGGCAGGCCGAGCCGGCGCTGCAGCAGGCTGCCCGCGGCGCCGAAGCCGCCGAACAGGATCGCCACCGGGATGATCGCGATCGGCGACTGCCGTGCGATGAAGGCGACGAGGATGCCGGCGTAGCCGTAGCCGGCGATCAGCGAGGCGTTGGCGTTGGTGTGCACCGCCGCCACCTCCACCGCGCCGGCGAGGCCGGCCGCCGCGCCGCCGATCGCGCAGGCGACGAGGATCAGCCGCGTCGCCGGCAGGCCGACGAGCTGCGCCGCGCGCAGGTTGCCGCCGACCACGCGCACCGCGAAGCCGCTCGCCGTGCAGGCGAGCCAGAGGCCGAGGCCGAGGCAGGCGACGACGCCGAAGACCAGGCCCCAGTGCACGTCGGAGCCGGCGATGCCGGCGATGCGCAGGCCCTCGGCGAGCGAGCGGGTCGAGGGCTTGTTGAGCGTCGCCGGGTCGCGCAGCGGGCCTTCGACGAATTGCTTGAAGAGCGCGATCGCGGTGTA
>CAXSEJ010000298.1:2093-2459 GCA_964236395.1 uncultured Rhizobacter sp. | reverse complement strand
CGTTCGGCAACCAGCCCGTCATCGCGCGCTGGAACCTGGCACGCCTGGCCGAAACGCTGCTGCCGCTGATCTCGGACGATGCCGACCGGGCCACGGCCGAGGCGATGCGAATCCTCGACGCCTTCCCGACGCTCTATCGCCGCCAGTTGCTGAGCGGGCAGCGCGCGAAGCTCGGGCTGCGCGCTGCAGACGGTGCCAGCGACGCGGCCGACGCGGCGCTGGCCGACGACTGGCTGGCCTTGCTGCACGCCAGCCACGCCGACTTCACGCTCGCCTGGCGGCGCCTGGCCGACGCCGCGTCAGGCAACGACGCGCCGTTGCGTTCGCTGTTCGCCGACCAGAGCGCGCCCGACGCGTGGCTCGCCC
>CAXSEJ010000298.1:0-2083 GCA_964236395.1 uncultured Rhizobacter sp. | reverse complement strand
GCGAGCGTTCCGCGCGTGAAGACGAAGGTGCCTCGGCCAGCGGCGCGAGCGCGGCCACTTCGACGGACGATGCGGCGTCCGGCGTCTTCCCGGGCAACCCCGGCGTGAGCGCTTCACGCGAAGTCGCCGCCTCTACAGGCGGGGCACGCGCCGAGCGGATGCGCCGCGTCAACCCGTGGGTGATACCGCGCAACCACCGTGTCGAAGAAGCGCTCGCGGCCGCATCCGACGCCGGCGACCTCGGCCCGTTCGATCGGCTGCTCGACGCGTTGCGGCATCCGTACGACGAGGTGGCCGATCGCGCCCACTACGCCGAGCCGGCCGCGGCCGACGTCACGGCGTGCTATCGAACGTATTGCGGCACCTGACCGCAAGCGCCCCCGGCAGGCTCGAGAACCAGGGCCGGCAAAACGTGCTCGGCTCGGCTTGGCTTGGCTCAGCGCGGCTCACCCCGAGACGCGCGCTCTCAGCACCCGCCCGTCTTGCGGGTCGATCTCGCACTCGAAGCCGAAGAACGTCGAGGGCGCGCCTTGCACCGGCAGGGCGCGCCCATGGCCGCGCAACTCCGCGCGGTCGAGGCTGTCTTGCCGGAAGCTGCGCGTGTCGCTGTCGAAGCTGATCTGCGAGACGCGCGGCCAGCGCTTCTGCAGCGCCAGGACCGCACTCGATTCGCACGACGCCATCGACAGGTGGCTCAAGTCGGGCTCGGCGGGCCTGCGCACAGGCGCGGCGGCTTTGGCGACGGCAGGCGTCGTGTCGCGGATGACCAGACCCAGCGTCTCGAACGTGCGCCGGTCGACGTTGCAGGTGAACCTGACGTGGCGCACACCGCCGGCGGCGCGCCAGCGCCCTTCTCCGCTCAGCACGATCTGGCGCTCGTTCGAAAGGCTCTGGTCCACGCTCGGCGCAGCGTTGAAGGTCACCTCGGCCGCGTGCGCGGCTCTGGCCGCCAGCGTGCTTCGGGCGGTCTGCTCGCAGGCGGCCATCGCTTCGTCTCCGGCGGTGGCGACGTCGGCGGCAGCGTGTGCCTCGACGCACAGAAACAACCCGATCCAGCCACTCAGGGCGGCCAGGATCGAGGGGCTGGAGAGGGTCGGGGTGCTGCGCATTCCGGCAG
Organism: uncultured Rhizobacter sp.; assembly: GCA_964236395.1. Lineage (GTDB taxonomy): Bacteria > Pseudomonadota > Gammaproteobacteria > Burkholderiales > Burkholderiaceae_C > Schlegelella_A. Next base: position 966 of record CAXSEJ010000298.1, on the reverse strand, counting down.
TGTGAACCAGACGGCGGTCGTTGTCTGTAACCGGTTCGGAGGGGCTGCGACGACGCCAGACACCGGGCACCCCACGACGGCCGAGTCCCTCGGGCCAGCCGGGCTTGGGGGCGCCACGGACGGCCGACCGCTGCCCGCGGGCACCGATCGGTGCACGAAGTGCTCTCGCCGACGACCGTTCGGGCCGGCAGGGCGGCGGTCGACCGCAGCAGGCAAGCCCAGCGACCAGTCGACGGAACCACTGAAATCGCACATCCGCTGGCCACTCGCGTGGCATTTCAATGGCTCGGTCGACCCGTGCCTTTAGGGCCTTAGCAGGCTGTTGGAAAAAGCGTCGCGAGGACGGCCAGCTGCAAGGCGCGCCGCGCGCAGGAACCGGAATGTACTGGGGACCATGAGGATTCCGAGCACGGAGCAACGCCGCAGATGGCCGCCGCAGTAGCTTTTCAACAGCCTGCTAGGCGCGCTCGCGCACCGGCAGCTTCCAGCCGGGCCGCACGAAGTGGCAGGTGTACCCGTTCGGTATGCGCTGCAGATAGTCTTGGTGCTCCGGCTCGGCCTGCCAGAACGGCCCGGCCGGCGCGACCTCGGTGACGACGCGGCCCGGCCAGAGGCCCGACGCGTCGACCTCGGCGATCGTATCTTCGGCGATGCGCTTCTGCTCGTCACTGGTGGTGTAGATCGCCGAGCGGTAGCTGAGGCCGCGGTCGTTGCCCTGGCGGTTCGGCGTCGACGGGTCGTGGATCTGGAAGAAGAACTCGAGCAGCTGGCGATAGCCGATGCGGCTCGGGTCGAACACGATCTCGATCGCCTCGGCATGCGTGCCGTGGCTGCGGTAGGTCGCGTTCGGCACGTCGCCGCCCGAATAGCCGACGCGGGTCGAAATCACGCCCGGCATCTTGCGGATCAGGTCCTGCATGCCCCAGAAGCAGCCGCCGGCGAGCACCGCGCGTTCGTGGGTCTTGT
>CAXSEJ010000297.1:0-2485 GCA_964236395.1 uncultured Rhizobacter sp. | reverse complement strand
ACGAGGTCGCGGATGATCGAGTCGACGTCCTTGCCGACGTAGCCGACTTCGGTGAACTTGGTCGCCTCCACCTTGATGAAGGGCGCGTCGGCCAGCCGCGCCAGGCGGCGGGCGATCTCCGTCTTGCCGACCCCGGTCGGCCCGATCATCAGGATGTTCTTCGGCGTGATCTCGGCCCGCATCGCCTCGTCGACCTGCTGGCGGCGCCAGCGGTTGCGCAGCGCGATGGCGACGGCGCGCTTGGCGCCGCGCTGGCCGACGATGTGGCGGTCGAGCTCAGAGACGATCTCCTGCGGCGTCATGCCGAATTTGCTGTCGCTCATGGCGCCGGGGTGTCGAGCGTTTCGACGGTGTGGTTCTGGTTCGTGTAAATGCAGAGGTCGCCGGCGATCTCGAGCGATCGCTTCACGATCTCCGCTGGCGTCATCTCGGTGTGCTGCAGCAGCGCGCGGGCCGCGGCGGCGGCGAAGGTGCCGCCGGAGCCGATGGCGACGATGCCGTATTCCGGCTCGAGCACGTCGCCGTTGCCGGTGATGATGAGCGACGACTCGTGGTCGGCCACGGCGAGCATCGCTTCCAGCCGGCGCAGGACGCGGTCGGTGCGCCAGTCCTTCGTGAGCTCGATGGCCGAGCGGATCAGGTGACCCTGGTGCTTCTCGAGCTTGGCCTCGAAGCGCTCGAACAGGGTGAAGGCGTCGGCCGTGGCGCCGGCGAACCCGGCCAGCACGCGCTGGTGGTGGAGCTTCCTCACCTTCTTCGCCGTCGCCTTGGCGACCAGGTTGCCGATCGTGACCTGGCCGTCGCCGCCGAGGGCGACCAGGCCGCCGCGGCGGACGCTGACGATCGTCGTCCCGTGATAGGTGTCCATCGATCGCAGATTGTGGCGGGCGCGGCGCGATCAAGCGGCGCGCCGGGCTCTAGAGCGTCCGCACCTTGACGTTGGCGTGCTCGTTGATGCCCATGGCGCCGAAGAACAGCGCCACCATCCGGTGCGCGTCGACGAAGCTGACGGTGCGGTGCTCGGCGCGCCGCGCCAGCACCCAGTTGAGCAGGTCGCCGGCGGCGATGAAGTCGACCCGGATCAGGCGTGCGCACGAGACGTTGACGATCTTCGCGGTGCCGAGCTCGCGGTCCATCTTCTTCAGCGTCTCGGCAATGTCGCCCACGAGCTGTCCGGAGAGCTCGACGGTGCCCACCTGCACCATGGTCGGGTCGTCGGTGAGCTGCGATTCCTCGAAGCTGGTCGAGACATCGCTCACCACGGACAGCGGTGGCTGGGTCGTGCCCTGGTTCGAGCCGGTGATGCGGACGGCGCAACGCGCCGCCTCCCACGAGGGCGGCGAAACTTCGTAGGTGACGCAGTAGTCGATCGCTGCCTCGTCGAACTGGTCGGGCCGGTTCGTCATGCGCAGCGCGTCGAGGCGAAGTTGCCAGAACGCCGGATCGGCGTCGCGCACGCCGGTGGGCGCGGCTTCCTGCAGCGCCACGAACAGGCGCTCGCCGGAGAGCCAGCGCATGTCGAGGTCCTGCGGAATCCAGCTGCGAAAGAGCTCGGACAGCCGGCCGCTCGCCTCGGCGTCGATCGCCAGCAGCGCACTCCAGTCGAAGACCCATGGCAGCGGCATCTGCAGGGCCAGCGAAGCCAGCTCGGCAACGCCGTCGGCGTCGAGGTGGCTCGGGCACACCCAGCCGACCTGGCCTTCGATGCGCGCGCTGCTCGGCCGCTCTTCGCTCGCCGCCTCGGCCACCGCCTTCGGCATGGAAAACCACTGTGGCGCCGACCAGCCGAACTGCTGCGCGTAGTCGAGCGCCAGGCTCTCGAACTTGTGCTGCTGGCCAGTGGCGCGGTAGAGATCGAAGACGACCAGCCACGTCTCGGCATGCTGGGCGCGCGTGCCGGCCGGGCCGGTCAGGCTGGACAGCGCCTGCTCGCACTGCTCGAAGTCGGCGTTGGCGAAGGCGATGACCGCCTCGTCGAGATCGGGGTCGTGGGCGACGTCGGCATTGGCCGCGGCGAACGCCTTGCCGAAGCTTTCCGCCGCTTGCATCTCGAGATGAATCGGCGCGAGCGACGGCGCACGCGGCACCGCCGCCGGGCTCGGTGTCGCCGCTGCCGGGCGCGCCGGCTTGGCCTCGAAGTCCTCGACCCGCCCGCCTTGCGCCGGCGCCGACCGGGTCACGGCGGCCGGCGCGGCGGCGGCGCGGCCAGGTGTTGCAGCCATCGGTGCCGGCTGGGTGGGGGCGTTGTAGAACTCCGGCGTGCGGCGCTGCGTGCTGGCGTAGGTGTCGCCCACCATCTGCTGCTCGATCTCGTCGATCTTCGCCTTGACGCCGGCCTCCTGGCGCACCGGCTGATCGGAGATTCGGGGCTGGGAGTCGTCGATGCGCGACGAGCCGCCGAGCGCGGCGAGCTGCTCGCCGGTGAGGCCTTCGCGGCGCACCTTGCGCAGCATGTCGAACTCGCGCTTGCGCACGAAGTCGTTGC
>CAXSEJ010000296.1:0-2485 GCA_964236395.1 uncultured Rhizobacter sp. | reverse complement strand
CACGCCGGCGCGGATGAGCAGGCCGATCTTGGTGCGGTTGAGCGTCCAGAGCAGCGCCGCGAGCACGACCAGGCCGACCACGACCGAGACGAGGCGGAGCTTGTCGACCGTCGCCTCGCCGATGAGGATGGAGCCGCGCAGCGCCTCCGGCGGCGGCAGCGCGATCTGCGCCGGCCCCCACACCGCCTTGATCAGCTCCTCGCCGACGATGGCGCCGCCCAACGTGACCAGGATCTGCTTCAGGTGCTGGCCGTAGACCGGCCGCACGATCACGCGCTCGAAGCCGACGCCGAGCACGCCGGCCAGCGTCATTGCGGCCAGCAGGGCGAGAAAGATCGCGGCGAGGTTGAGCACGAGCGACGGCGCGCCGGTCCAGCCGCTCAGCAGCGCCAGCACGCTGGTGGCGACGTAGGCGCCGAGGGCGATGAACAGGCTGTGGCCGAAGTTGAGCACGTCCATCAGGCCGAAGACGAGCGTCAGGCCGGAGGCGGCGATGAACACGATCATGCCCATCGCCAGGCCGGCGAGGGTGAGCGTGAGCCAGGTCGAGGTCGTGCCGACGGCGGGCCAGGCGACGAGCGCGAGCACGACCACGAGCGCCAGCGGCACGACGTCGAAGCGGCGCTTCGGGATCGACTCGCCGGCAGCGGCGGCTGCCGAAACGGGCGGCGTGGCGGTCGCGGTCATGCCGTTGCCTTCTCGCGGACGGTCACGCGTGCGCGGCCAGCGAAAGGCCGAGCAGGCGATGCTGCAGCGCCTCGTCGCCGGCGAGCTCCGCCATGCCGCCGCGGTGCACGATGCGGCCGTCGTCCATCACCAGGGCATGGTCGCCGAGCGCCTTGGCGACCTGGAAGTTCTGCTCGACCAGCAGCACCGTCGTGGCGGTGCGCTTGAGCTCCTGCAGGGCGGCGATGAGGTTGAGCACGATCGCCGGCGCCAGGCCCTTGCTCGGCTCGTCGATGAGGAGCAGGCGCTGCGGCTCGATCATGGCGCGGGCGATCGCGAGCATCTGCTTCTGCCCGCCGGAGAGCTTGCCGGCCGGGTAGAGCCAGAACTTCTTCAGCGCCGGGAACAGGCCGAACAGCCACTCCAGCCGCGCCGTGTCGAGCTGCGCCACGGTGCGCGCGCCGCGCGCCGCGAGCAGCATGTTCTCGGCCACGCTCAGGTCGGCGAACACGCCCATGTTCTCCGGCACGTAGGCGATGCCGCGACGCGCGATCGCCGGCGTCGGCGCGGCGTCGATGCGCTGGCCGTCGAAGCGGACGCTGCCCGCCGAAGCCGGCCACAGGCCCATGACCGTGCGCAGCGTGGTCGTCTTGCCGGCGCCATTGCGGCCGAGGAGCACCGTCACCTCGCCGGCCGGCACCTCGAAGCTCACGCCGTGCAGCAGGTGGTAGGCGCCGACGTGCGTGTGAACGCCGTCGAGGGACAGCAGCGGCGCGCTCACGCCGCCGCCTCCTCGCTCGGTGCGATGCCGAGGTACGCCTGCTGCACCACCGGCGAGGCGATCACTTCCTCCGGCTCGCCGTCGGCGACGAGCCGGCCGTTGTGCAGCACGACGATGCGGTCGGCGAGCTCGCGCACGACGTCCATCTTGTGCTCGACGAGCAGGATGGTCTTGCCCGGCTCGCGCTTGAGCGCACGGACGAGATCGAGGATCACCGGCACGTCGGCCGCGCTCATGCCGGCGGTCGGCTCGTCGAACATGTAGACGCTCGGCTCGAGCGCCATCAGCATCGCCACCTCCAGCTTCCTCTGGTCGCCGTGCGGCAGGCTGCTCGCCGCGGCGTCGGCGCGGGGGCCGAGCCGCACCTGCTCGAGCAGGTCGCGTGCACGCTGGAGCGTCTCGGCGCGGTCGAGCCAGACGGCGAGCAGGTCGAGCCCCTCCCGGCGGCGCGACTGCACGGCCAGGCGCACGTTCTCGAGCACGCTGAGGTGGGGGAACAGCTGGGTCAGCTGGAACGCCCGGCCGACGCCGAGGTGCGTGCGACGCGACACCGGCTCGTTCGTGATGTCGCGGCCGTCGAGCCACACCGAGCCCGAGGTCGCGCGCAGCTGCCCCGAGATGAGGTTGAACCAGGTCGTCTTGCCGGCGCCGTTCGGGCCGACGATGGCCGTCAAAGTCCCCGGTGCGAAGGCGCAGGAGACGTGGTCGACGGCGACGTGGCCGCCGAACCGGATGCTGAGGTCGCGCGTCTCGAGCACGCCGTCTCCATCGAGCCGCCTAGCGCTTGTTCTTGATCGGGATGTTCATCTCTTCCGGCCTGATCTCGCGCACGAGCTCCGGCACGCCCCAGGCGAACGCCGGGTCGACCTTGATGCGGAAGTGGTACATCGACTGCATCGCCTGGTGGTCATCCTTGCGGAAGGTCATCTTGCCCTTCGGCGTCTCGAAGCTCATGCCCTCCATGGTCTTGATGAGCTTCTCGGTGCCGGCGGCGCCGCCGGTATTCTTCAGCGCCTCGACGAGCGCGATCGCCGCGCC
>CAXSEJ010000295.1:0-2566 GCA_964236395.1 uncultured Rhizobacter sp. | reverse complement strand
CGGTGTAGGGAATGCCGAGCAGCTCGAGCGCGCCCTGCACGCTGCCGTCCTCGCCGTGGCGGCCGTGCAGCGCGATGAAACAGCGCGCCACGCCCTCGCGCTTCAGCTCGACGAGGTCGCGCTCGGCCGGGTCGAAGCCCTGCGCGTCCACACCCTGCGAGCGCAGCGCCGCGAGCACGCCGTGGCCCGAGAGCAGCGAGATTTCGCGCTCGGCCGAGCTGCCGCCGAGCAGCACGGCGACGCGGCCGAAGGCGCGGACGTCGAGCGTCATGCCGGCACCTTCTCGAAGCGCTTCGACCAGCGATGGCCGAGGGCGATGAAACGGCTCTCGTACTGCGTGGTCGAGACGTGCGCCAGGAGCCAGAGCGCGCCGAACAGCAGCGGCCGCTTCAGGTAGCGCTCGAGCGTGCCGCCGCTGCCGAGCCAGGTACCCGGCAACGCGCCATGGATGACGTAGAGCGCGTACGAAATCGTCGCCAGATAACCCAGGACACGGCCACGCAGCAGACGACCGGCGAGGCCGCCCTGCGCGAACAGCGTCGTGCCGACCAGCCCGGCGGCTAGGTAAGGCCGCGCGTAATTGAGCCAAGCGCCGGCGGGGTGCGACGCCAGCACGAGCAGCCCGAACAGCGTCACGCTCACCGGCCACGCGCCGCTCCGGGTCGGCACCTGGAGTTCGCGATCGAAGAGCAGCGCCAGGATGGCGCCGGCGAGGATCTCGTCGACCCGGGCCCAGGTCACGATGGTGATCAACTGCCCGGTCGCAATGCGGTAGCCGGTGACGCCGAGACAGATGAGCGGCAACCACCAGAGCGCACGCCGCCCGAGCACCCAGACGAGCAGCGCGATGCCCACGTAGAACTGCATCTCGGCGCAAAGGCTCCAGAGATGGCCGCCGCCCGCCGATTGCAGCCAGAACGGCGGCAGGTTGGCGTAGAAGAAAAGGTTCGCCGCCCAGGTTTGCCAAGGCGCCTGGGCGAGCGCCAGCATGCCCAGCATGTAGAGCCAGGCGAGCGGCACGATGCGGCAGAACCGGCGCACCAGGAACGACGGCACGTTCGGCTTGCGCAGCAGAAAGGTCGTGATGAGGAAGCCGGAAAGGGTGAAGAACAGCGCCATGCCGGCCGCCGCGACCGCTTCGTTCAAGTCCCAGCGCTTCGGCCCGAGGGGCAACAGATGCGCGCCGAGGACGAGCAGGATGCTGACGCCGCGCCAGCCATCGAGCACACCGATGTGCCGGGTCACGCCCGGCGCGACGGGGATGGCGGTCAGCGTCATGCGGCGGCCTCGGCGCGTTGCGCGATCTCGGCCGGCACCGCGGCGATCGTCCCCGCGCCCATCGCGATCACGACGTCGCCGTCCCTGACCTGCGCGAGGATCGCCTCGGGCAGCGCGCCGATCGCATCGACGAAGACCGGGTCGACCTTGCCGGCGACGCGCAGCGCGCGGGCCAGCGCGCGGCCGTCGGCGGCGACGATCGGCGCCTCGCCGGCGGCGTACACCTCGGTGAGCAGCACCCGATCGGCGGTGCCGAGCACCGCGACGAAATCCTCGAAGCAGTCGCGGGTGCGGGTGTAGCGGTGCGGCTGAAAGGCCAGCACCAGGCGCCGGCCGGGGAAGGCGCCGCGCGCGGCTTCGAGCGTCGCGGCCATCTCGACCGGGTGGTGGCCGTAGTCGTCGATCAGCGTGAAGTGGCCGCCGTCGCGGGTGGGCTGCTCGCCGTGGTGCTGGAAACGCCGGCCGACGCCGGTGAATTCGGCCAGGCCGCGCACGACCGGCGTGTCGGGCAGCTCGATTTCGGCGGCCACGGCGATCGCCGCGAGCGCGTTCAGCACGTTGTGACGGCCCGGCAGGTTGAGGGTGACGTGCAGGTCGGGCATCCGCACGCCGTTGCGGCGCTGCGCGGTGAAGCGCATCGTGCCGGCGTCGGCCACGACGTCGACCGCGCGCACCATCGCGTCCTCGCCGAAGCCGTAGCTGACGACCGGGCGCGAGATCATCGGCATGATCGAGCGCACGCCGGCGTCGTCGCTGCAGAGGATCGCGGCGCCGTAGAACGGCATGCGATGGATGAACTCGACGAACGCCGCCTTCAGCTTGGCGAAGTCGTGCGCGTAGGTGTCCATGTGGTCGGCGTCGATGTTCGTGACCACCGCCATCACCGGCGAAAGGTTCAGGAACGACGCGTCGGATTCGTCGGCCTCGACGACGATGTAGTCGCCCGAGCCGAGCCGCGAATTCGCGCCGGCGGCGTTCAGCTTGCCGCCGATCACGAAGGTCGGGTCGACGCCGGCAGCCGCGAGCACGCTCGTGACCAGCGAGGTGGTCGTCGTCTTGCCGTGGGTGCCGGCGATCGCGATGCCCTGCTTCAGCCGCATCAGCTCGGCGAGCATCACCGCGCGGGGAACGACCGGAACACGCCTGGCGCGCGCGGCGATCACCTCGGGGTTGTCGGCGCGCACCGCGCTCGAGGTCACCACCGCTTCGGCCCCGGCGATGCTTTCCGCGGCATGGCCGATGGCGATGTCGATCCCGAGCGACGCGAGCCGCCGCGTCGTCGGGCTGT
>CAXSEJ010000294.1:0-2579 GCA_964236395.1 uncultured Rhizobacter sp. | reverse complement strand
TCGGCGTCGCCGGCCAGCTTGCGCCACTCGCTCACCGCCGTGTCGAAGTCGCTGCCGTGCGGCGCAAAGGGGCGGCCGGCCAGGTACTCGAAGGTGGTGTCGTCGGGCGCCACCACGCCGGTCTTGGCACCGAGCTCGACCGTCAGGTTGCACAGGGTCAGCCGGGCCTCGATGTCCATGGCGCGAACGGTCGAGCCGGCGTATTCGATGGCATGGCCGACGCCGGCGGCGGCGCCGAGCCGGCCGATCAGGTGCAGCGCCAGGTCCTTGGCGGCGACACCCCTGGCGAGCGCGCCTTCGAAGCGGACGCGCATTCGCCTGGGCTTGAGCTGGCGCAGCGTCTGCGTCGCCAGGGCATGCGTGCTCTCCGACGAGCCGACGCCGAAGGCCAGCGCGCCGAGGCCGCCGTTGGTGCAGGTGTGGCTGTCGCCGCAGATCACCGACGCGCCGGGAAGAACGAGGCCGAGCTCCGGTCCCATCACGTGGACGATGCCCTGCCCTGGCCGGCCGACGTCGAAGAAGCGCACGTGCGCGGCGCGGGCACCGTCGCGCAAGGCGGTGTAGAGCCTGGCGCCGTGGCTGAAGCTCAGGCCGGTGCGGTGCGGGTCGCTCGAGACGGCGTGGTCGGGGGTGGCGAAGACGAGCTCGGGGCACGGAATCGTCAGCCCGCGCGCCGCCACTTCGGCCAGCGAAGGCGGGCCGGAAAGGTCGTGCAGGAGATGGCGGTCGATGTGCAGCAGCGCCCAGCCGTTGCCGAAGTCGCGGATCACGTGGCTGTCCCACAGCTTGTCGAAAAGGGTGCGCTGCATCTCGAGCCTACGAAGCGGCGGGCGGCGCCTTGAACCGGTCGCGCACCCGGTCCCAGTCGTCGGAGCCGAAGCGGCGAAAGATCTGCTGCACGCTCGCCGCGCCGACCGCGGGCGGCATCTGCGTCGCCTTGAGCGTGGCGAGCGCCGCGTCGCAGGCCTCGACGAGCGCGAACGGCAGCATGCCCGGAAGGATCGCCAGGCGGTAACCCATGGCCTGGGCGTCGCCCATGCTCAGGGCCGGCGTCTTGCCGCCGGGAACGACGTTGATGAGGCAGGGGCCGTCGACCCGCCGCGGCACCGCGGCGGCCTCCTCGAGCGTCTGCACGGCTTCGACGAAGGCCATGTCGGCACCTGCCGCCAGGGCGGCGTTGACGCGGGCGATGGCCTCGTCGAAGCCGACGACGGCGCGGGCATCGCTGCGCGCGATGATCAGGAAATCGGCATCGCGGCGGGCGGCGGCGGCGGCGCGGATCTTCGCGGTGAACTCGTCGCGACCGACCAGCTCCTTGCCCTCGAGATGGCCGCAGCGCTTGGGTGCGACCTGGTCCTCGATATGGATCGCGGCGACGCCGCGCGATTCGAACTCGCGCACCGTGCGGGTGACGTTGAGCTCGTTGCCGTAGCCGGTGTCGGCATCGGCGATGACCGGCAGCGCCACGGTGCGGGCGATCAGGGCGGCGTTGTCGACCATCTCGGTCAGCGTGAGCAGCCCGTAATCGGGGTAGCCGAGCGCGGCGGAAGTTCCCGCGCCCGTCATGTAGACCGCGGCGAAGCCGGCCTGCTCGACCAGCCGCGCGGTGAGGCCGTCGTAGACGCCGGGGGCGACGACGATCTCCGGGCGCGAAAGCAGGTGCCTGAGCTGGGCGGCTGGCGTCATGACACGGTCCTGATCGAGTCGCGATGACGTGCACGCATCCGAGCGCACGGCATCGCCCACGACGTTGACCATCGCTGTAGCCGTCGTCTGTGCGATGACGCACATAGCCGCTCAGGGAATTCCTAGGCATGCACCACGGGGCATGCGCGCACCATCGCAACAGCCGCGACGCACCAGGAAAGACCATGAAGGAAAAGCGCGCTGTTCTGCTCATGCTCTTCGTGTTGACCTTCGTCAACTACCTCGACCGGGTCAACATCTCCACCGTTGCGCCGGCGATGATGAAAGAGCTCGCCATCCAGCCGCAATCCTTCGGCCTGGTGCTGGCGGCCTTCGCGGTCGGCTACGGGCTCATGCAGATCCCGGGCGGCTACCTCGCCGACCGGTTCGGCGCCAAGGTGCTGCTCGTCGTCACGCCGGTGCTGTGGTCGGTCGCGACCTTTGCCACCGGGCTGGTCAGTACGGTCGCGGCGCTGATCGCCTGCCGCGTGCTGTTCGGCCTCTGCGAAGGGGCGTCGAATTCGGCGCTCTACCGGATGGCCGGAGACGTCTTCGAGCCGAAGGAGCGTTCACGCGCCATCAGCATCATCGTCCTGGGCTTCGCGCTCGGGCCCGCCACGGCCGCCCCGCTCGTCCTCTGGATCATGTCGCACTCGAGCTGGCCGTATGTCTTTTTCTGGTCGGCGCTGCCGGGTCTGGCCCTCGCCGTGGCCATGATGTTCTTCCTGCCGAACCGGCGCCCCGCGCCCGAGACGGCCCAGGTGGCCCCGGTCCAGGCAAGCGCCAAGGGCGACTGGAAGGCCTTCCTGCGCCAGCCGACGACTTGGCTGCTGTTCGCCGCCTACTTCATGTTCAACATCGGCTACTGGGGGTTCCTGGGCTGGATGCCGAGC
>CAXSEJ010000293.1:0-2602 GCA_964236395.1 uncultured Rhizobacter sp. | reverse complement strand
GTGACGGCGCCGCGCTCTCCCGCGAGCAGGTTGCTCACGGCGCGCAGCGTCGTCGTCTTGCCGGCGCCGTTTCCGCCCATCAGGGCCACGATCCGGCCCTCGGGCACCTGCAACGACACACCCTTCAGCACCAGGATGACGTGGTTGTAGATGACCTCGATGCCGTTGACATCGAGGAAGGCGGCGCTCACGCCGCTTTCCTCCAGCACAGGATCGCTCCCACCCCGCTTCGCTCCCCGCCCTCCAGGAGGGCGGGGCGTGTCCCTTCGGGCCACCTTTCGCGCACGACGTGCCTCACGACTGGCAGTCGGCTCCCGACCGCGGCGTGAGCTTCTTCTCGCTCGCGTACTTCGCGGCCGTCTGCTTGATCAGCGGCTTGATGAGCGCCTCGTCGGCCTGCATCCAGTCGGAGCTCACCTTCCACGCCTTGCCGTCCCAGGTCTCGAGGCGCGTCCAGTACGAGCCCATGTGGTCGGCGCACGACGTGCTCATCGGCCGCATCAGGCCGCCGAAGCCGATGGCGTCGAGCTTGGCCTGGGTGAGGTTGAGGTTCTCGAGGCCCCAGCGCACCTGCTCGCCGGTCATCACCTTGCCCTTGCCGTAGCGCTCCTGCGCGGCGCGGATGCCTTCGACGGTGAACATCGCGCTCATGGCGCCGCGCAGCCACAGCACCTGGCCGACCTCGCCCTTGTCGCCGGTGCCCTGGCCCTTGTCGTGGACCATCGCCAGCGTGTCCTTGACCAGCTTGGCGTCGTAGTCGGTGCTGCCGCCTTGCAGGGCGATGGCGTTGTAGCCCCTGGCGCCTTCGCCGACATCTTTCGTGTCGGGTTCGGCGCCCGACCACCACACGCCGTACATCTTCTCGCGCGGGTAGCCCGTGGCCTGCGCTTCCTTCAGCGAGGTGGAGTTCATGACGCCGAAGCCCCAGAGGATCACGTAGTCGGGCCGGGCCTGGCGCACCTGCAGCCACGTCGCCTTCTGGTCGGTGCCGGGCGCGGTGACCGGCAAGGCGAGCAGCTCGAAGCCGTTCATCTTGCTGCGCTCCTGCAGCATGGGCAGCGACTCCTTGCCGAACGGCGAGTCGTGGTACACGAGGGCGATCTTCTTGCCCTTGAGCTTGTCCATGCCGCCGGCGCTCTTGCCGATCGCCTGCACCAGCGAATCGGCGGCGACCCAGTAGTTGCCGGCGATGGGGAAGTTCCACTTGAAGACCGTGCCGTCGGCGCTCTCGCTGCGGCCGTAGCCGAGCGTGACGATGGGAATCCTGTCGGCCGGGGCCTTCTCGGTGATGGCGAAAGTGGCGCCGGTCGACCACGGCTGCACGACCGAGGCGCCGCCGTTCTTCGTCTTCAAGCGCTCGTAGCACTCGACGCTCTTGTCGGTGGCGTATTGCGTCTCGCACTCTTCCCAGAGGATCTTCACGCCGTTGATGCCGCCCCTGGCGTTGACGAGCTTGTAGTAGTCGACCGTGCCGTTGGCGATGGGCACGCCGTTCGGCGCATAGGCGCCGGTGCGGTAGGTGAGGAGCGGAATGAACTGCTCCTTGGCCTGCGCGAAGGCGGCCGAGGGCACGAGCACGGCGGCACCGAGCGCGGCCGTGGCGATCACCAACTTCTTCAACGTCATGTCTGTCTCCTGTCGGTATGGGGGAACGCGGTGGAACGGGATCGGTGAGGAGTCAATGAGGAAAGGGCCAGAGGCGCAGCTTCAGCCGCAAGGTCGACCAGAGCCGGGCCAGGCCGTGCGGCTCGACGATCAGGAACCACACGATCAGCGCGCCGAAGATCATGAGCTCGGCGTGGGCGATCGTCGGCGTGCCGATCGACAGGTGCAGCAACGAAGCGATCATCGGCAGGAAGAGCGCCAGCGCAATCGGCAAAACCACGATGAAGGCGGCGCCGAAGAAGCTGCCCATGATCGAACCGAGCCCGCCGATGATCACCACGAACAGCAGCCGGAACGACATCTCGACGGAGAAGGCGGCCGGCTCCCAGGCGCCGAGGTAGAAGAAGCCCCAGAGCGCCCCGGCGACGCCGATGACGAAGGAGCTGACGGCGAAGGCGCTGAGCTTGGCGTACATCGGCCGGATGCCGATCACGGCGGCGGCCACGTCCATGTCGCGGATCGCCATCCACTCGCGGCCGAGGGCGCCGCGCACGAGGTTCTTCGCCGCCAGCGCGAAGAAGGCCAGCACGGCGAGGCAGAACAGGTACTTGCTCGCGTCGCTTTCGAGCGGCCAGCCGAACAGCTGCAGGTTGGAGACGGCGACCGAGCCGGACGGCGTGTCGAGCGTGAACCACTTGATGCGCAGGAACATCCAGTCGGCGAAGAACTGCGCCGCGAGCGTGGCCACCGCGAGGTAGAGGCCCTTGACGCGCAGGCTGGGCAGGCCGAACAGCACGCCGAAGGCCATGGCGCACAAGCCGCCGAGGACGAGAGCCACGATCAGCGGCAGGCCGGGCACGCGGACGAGGAAGTTGTAGGCGCCGTACGCGCCGACGGCCATGAACGCGCCCGAGCCGAGCGAGATCTGGCCGCAGTAGCCGATGAGGATGTTCACGCCCACGGCGGCCAGCGACATGATCACGAACGGGATCAGGAT
>CAXSEJ010000292.1:0-2617 GCA_964236395.1 uncultured Rhizobacter sp. | reverse complement strand
ATCGGCCAGCACGTCGCGGCCATCGCCGCCGGCCAGATCGACGCGGCCTACACGCTCGAGCCCACCGGCACCATCGGCCGCATGAACGGCACCTGCCGGGTGCTCGAGGCCGGCGTCGTCGCCCACTACATCCTGGGCGACCCGATGGCGCCGTGGCACGGCGGCTCGGCCAGCCTCACCACCGAGTTCATCAGGAAGTACCCGGCGGAGACGAAGAAGTTCATCGCCGCCTACGCCCGGGGCATCGAGCTCGTGCGCAGCAAGCCCGACGAGGCGCGCCAGCACATGAAGGGCTACACCGCGATCGAGGGCGCGCTCACCGCCGAAGTGCCGCTCGCCTCCTACATGCTCTGGAACGAGTTCAAGGCGAGCGACGTCGCCTACTTCCAGAAGTTCTACGACCTGTTTTCGGACAAGGGCATCTTCGAGAAGCGCGTCGTCGTCGAGCCGATGCTCTTCAAGGGCTGATGCGATGAGCGCCGCACCCGACGCTGCGCCGCCCTGGGCCGGCTCCACCGACCGCTCCGCGTCGGCGAAGGCGAAGCGCTTCGACGCCGGGCGGCTGCTGCCCTTTGTCGGCCCGGTCGTCCTCTTCATCGCCTGGGACCTCGTCGTCCGCTTCGGCCTCATCAAGGCGATCCTGCTGCCCACGCCGTGGGCCACGCTCGGCGCGCTGGTCACCGGCCTGGCCGGCGGGCCGCTGCTGCTCGACTTCGGCGTCACCGTGCTGCGCACGCTCGAGGCCTTCCTCATCGCCGCGGTGGTCGGCGTGCCGCTCGGCGTGCTGCTCGGCAGCAACGAGAAGGCCTACCGCAGCGTCGAGTTCCTGATCGACTTCTTCCGCTCCACGCCATCGAGCGCGCTGATCCCGCTGTTCCTGCTCGTCTTCGGCGTCTCGGACATCAACAAGGTGGCGATCGCCGCCTTCGGCGCGCTGCTCATCGTCGTCTTCAACAGCGCCTACGGGGTGATGAACGCGAGGAAGCAGCGCGTCATGGCGGCGCGCGTGATGGGCGCCTCGCGCTGGCAGATCTTCAAGGACGTGCTCATCTGGGAGAGCCTGCAGCCGACCTTCGTCGGCCTGCGCTCGGCGGTCTCGATGGCGCTGGTGATCGTGATCGTGGCCGAGATGTTCATCGGCTCCGACACGGGCCTCGGCCACCGCATCATCGACGCCCAGCAGGTCCTGAACGTGAAGAGCATGTACGCCGCGATCCTGGCCGCCGGCGCGCTCGGCTACGGCCTCAACGTGCTGTTCCTGATCGCCGAGCGGCGCATCGTGCACTGGAGCGGGCGATGAGCCGGGCCGGGCGCTGGGCCGCTCCCGAGCCGGCCCGGGTGGCCTGGGGGGACCGTTCGACGTACTCGTCGAACGAGGGGCAGGCATGAGTGCGGTGCTCAATGCGGCGGTGGTCGCCGACGTTCCGGTGCCGGCCTTCGCGCCCGGGCCGGCCGGCACCCACATCACCATCCGCGGCCTGACGAAATACTTCGCCGGCTGGCCGCTCTACGAGAACTTCGATCTCGACATTCCGAAGCACCGCATCGTCTCGATCTTCGGCCCGAACGGCTGCGGCAAGTCGACGCTCATCAACATGATCGCCGGCCTGGTGCCGGTCGACTCGGGCCAGATCCTGTTCGACGGCAAGTCGCTCGCCGACACCAAGATCGGCTACGTGTTCCAGAACTACCGCGAAGCCCTGTTCCCGTGGATGCGGACGATCGACAACATCGCCTACCCGCTCGTCCTCGAGGGCCGCAGCAAGGCCGAGGTCGACCGCCGCATGGCCGAGCTCGTGGCCTCGTTCGACGTCAGGTTCGACCTGAAGCGCTACCCGTACGAGCTCTCCGGCGGCCAGCAGCAGACGGCCTCCATCATGCGGGCGCTGGCACCGAACCCGGAGGTGCTGTTCCTCGACGAGCCGTTCTCCGCCCTCGACTTCGAGATGACGCTGTTCATTCGCGAAAAGCTGCAGGAGGTCTTCATGCGGACCGGCACGACGATGGTGCTCGTCTCGCACGACCTCGAGGAGGCCGTGTACCTGGCCGACGAGGTGCTGCTGCTGACCAAGCGGCCGACCCGCGTGGCCGAGATCCTGCCCTACGGCGACCCGCGGCCGCGCACCCTGGCGACGCTGTCCGAGCCCTCGTTCATCGCCACGCGCAAGCAGAGCCTCGAGGTTTTCCAGCGCGAGGTGCGGCGCTGAACCCGACCGACCGCGCCGTTCTCGAGGCGTGGGTCGACGCGGCGGCACCGCTGCTCGGCCTGGCGATCGCCCCGGCGCACCGCCCGGGCGTCGTCAGCTACCTGGCACTCGCGACGGCGATGGCCGGGCTCGTCGATGGCCTGCCGCTCGGCCGCGACGACGAAGCTGCCGCCGTGTTCGTGCCGGTCGTGCCCGTGCCGCGGTGAGCGCCGCGGAACTGCTGCAAGGCGACG
This sequence comes from uncultured Rhizobacter sp., assembly GCA_964236395.1. Classification (GTDB taxonomy): domain Bacteria; phylum Pseudomonadota; class Gammaproteobacteria; order Burkholderiales; family Burkholderiaceae_C; genus Schlegelella_A. The sequence goes on along the minus strand of CAXSEJ010000292.1, from coordinate 177 downwards.
CGGCGACGGTCGCGGCCGCCGTCCGCGAGCGCGCCTGCAGCGCATCGGCCATGGTCGACGCGAGCCTGGCGCGCATCGACGCGACCGATGCGGTCGTCAACGCCTTCACCGAGCGCACGGCGCATCGGGCGCGGCAGCGCGCCGCGGCGCTCGATGCCGGGCTGGCCGGCGCGAACG
>CAXSEJ010000291.1:0-2625 GCA_964236395.1 uncultured Rhizobacter sp. | reverse complement strand
TCGTCGTACACGATCAGCGCGTCCTGGCCGCGGTCGCGGAAGTACTCGCCCATCGTGCAGCCGGAGTAGGCCGAGACGTACTGCATGGCCGCCGATTCGGCGGCCGAGGCGGCGACGACGATCGTGTACTCCATCGCGCCGTTCGCCTCGAGCGCGCGCACGATGTTCTTGATCGTCGACGCCTTCTGGCCGATGGCGACGTAGATGCAGGTCATGTCCTGACCCTTCTGGTTGATGATCGCGTCGACCGCCACCGCGCTCTTGCCCGTCTGCCGGTCGCCGATGATCAGCTCGCGCTGGCCGCGCCCGATCGGCACCATCGAGTCGATCGACTTCAGCCCCGTCTGCATCGGCTGGTCGACCGACTTGCGGGCGATCACGCCGGGGGCGATCTTCTCGATCGGCGCCGACAGCTTGGCGTTGATCGGGCCCTTGCCGTCGATCGGCGCGCCGAGGGCGTTGACGACGCGGCCCTTCAGCTCCGGGCCGATCGGCACCTCGAGGATGCGGCCCGTGCACTTGACGGTGTCGCCTTCGGAGATGTGCTCGTACTCGCCCAGGATCACGGCGCCGACCGAGTCGCGCTCGAGGTTCAGCGCCAGGCCGTAGGTGGCCGAGCCGTCGGGTGCGGCCGGGAACTCGAGCATCTCGCCCTGCATGGCTTCGGACAGGCCGTGCACGCGGCAGATGCCGTCGGTCACGGAGACGACGGTGCCTTCGTTGCGGATGTCGGCCGAGACGGCCAGACCCTGGATGCGGGTCTTGATCAGCTCGGAGATTTCGGCGGGATTGAGGTTCATGTGAGGCAGTCGGTGTAGGCAGTCGTTAAGCGGTGAGGGCGGCCTTCATCTGGTCGAGGCGGGCGCGGATCGAGGTGTCGAGCACTTCGTCGCCGACGATGACGCGCACGCCGCCGATCAGCTCCGGCACGACGACGACGCGCGTCTCGAGCCTGCGCCCGAAGCGCTTCTCCATCACGGCCGTGACCTCGGCGAGCTGGGTCGCGTCGATCGGAAAGGCGCTCTCGATGGTGGCCTGCGAGGTGCCGGTGCGGGCGTCGACGAGGGCCTGAAACTGGGCCGCGATCTCCGCCAGCGCGGAGAGACGGCCGTTCTCGATGACCAGACGCACGAGGTTCTTCGCCGCCTCGCCGGGCGCCGCGCCCGACGGCGTCTTGGCCACCGACATGAGCACGTCGAGCACCTGCGCGGTGTCGGCCTTGGGATCGTCGGCGTACTGGCGCATCTGCGGGTTGGCCGCGACCTCGGCGAGCGCCCGGACGTCGCCGGCAAGCTGGCGCGCGTCGCCGCCGGCCGAGGCCTTCATCAAGGCTTCGGCGTACGGTCGCGCGATGGTGGCGATCTCGGCCATCGCTCAGAGCTCGTTCTTGAGTTGGGTCAGGAGAGCGGCATGCGCCTGCGCGTTCACTTCCTTGCGCAGGATCTGCTCGGCGCCCTTGACGGCCAGCGCCGCCACTTGCTCGCGCAGAACCTCGCGCGCCTTGGTCGACTCCTGCTCGGCCTCGGCCCGCGCCGCGGCGACGATCTTGGCGCCCTCCTCGCTGGCGCGCGACTTGGCTTCCTCGACCATCGCCTGGGCAAGGCGCTCGGCATCGGCCAGGCGCTGGGCCGCGTCGGTCCGGGCCGACGAGAGCTCGGCCTCGATGCGCTTGTTGGCGGTGGTCAGCTCGGCCTTGGCCTTGTCGGCCGCGGAGAGGCCTTCGCGGATCTTGGCGGCACGCTCGTCGAGCGCCTTGGTGATCGGCGGCCACACGAACTTCATCGTGAAGCCGGCCAGGATCAGGAAGACGATCAGCTGGATGATGAAGGTGGCGGTGATGCTCACGGCGAGTTCCCGGAGGCGACCGACTACTTCGGCAGGTTGGCGATCTGGGCCAGGAACGGATTGGCCGTCGTGTACCAGAGGGCGATGCCCGTGCCGATGATGAACGAGGCGTCGATCAGGCCGAGGAGCAGGAAGACCTTGGTTTGCAGCACGCCCATGAGCTCGGGCTGGCGGGCCGCCGATTCGAGGTACTTGCTGCCCATGATGCCGACGCCGACGCAGGCGCCGAGGGCACCGAGACCGATGATGAGGCCAGCAGCGATGGCGACGAGACCGATGAGTTCCATGATGACTCCAGAGTGATGAAAAGGGAAAAGAAGAAGGAAGGAGAGAACTAGTGCGTGTCGTGCGCCTGGCCGATGTAGACGAGCGTCAGCATCATGAACACGAAGGCCTGCAGGGTGATGATCAGGATGTGGAAGATGGCCCACACCGTGCCGGCGACGATGTGCATGCCGGCGAGCAGGAAGCCGCCGAACGAGAGCGTGAACGCGCCGCCAAGCAGGGCGATGAGCAGGAAGATCAGCTCGCCCGCGTACATGTTGCCGAACAGCCGCATGCCGTGCGAAACGGTCTTCGACACGAACTCGACGATCTGCATGCCGACGTTGGCGATCGAGAGCAGCAGGAAGCCGATCCAGGTGAGCGGGTTGGCCGTCATCTTGATCGTGCCGAACGGCGCGACGTAGAGCTCGTGGAGCCAGCCGCCCAGGCCCTTGACCTTCACGTTGTAGATGAGGCACAGGATCAGCACGCCGACCGACAGGCCCATGGTGATCG
>CAXSEJ010000290.1:0-2633 GCA_964236395.1 uncultured Rhizobacter sp. | reverse complement strand
CCCCATCGCGAAGCCCTTGGCGATGTAGTGGCGCACGAACCAGATGACGATCGCGCCCGGCACGATGGTCAGCACGCCGGCCGCGGCGAGCACGCCCCAGTCCATGCCGGAGGCCGAGACCGTGCGCGTCATCACCGCGACGATCGGCTTGGCGTTGACGCTGGTGAGCGTGCGCGCCATCAGCAGCTCGACCCAGCTGAACATGAAGCAGAAGAAGGCGGCGACGCCGACGCCGGCCTTGATGAGCGGGATGAAGATGGTGAGGAAGAAGCGCGGGAACGAGTAGCCGTCGATGTAGGCCGTCTCGTCGATCTCGCGCGGGATGCCGCTCATGAAGCCCTCGAGGATCCAGACCGCCAGCGGCACGTTGAAGAGCAGGTGGGCCAGGGCGACGGCGATGTGCGTGTCCATCAGGCCGAGCGTGGTGTAGAGCTGGAAGAAGGGCAGCAGGAAGACGGCCGGCGGCGTCATCCGGTTGGTGAGCAGCCAGAAGAAGACGTGCTTGTCGCCGAGGAAGCGGTAGCGCGAGAAGGCGTAGGCCGCGGGCAGGGCGACGACGAGCGAGATCACCGTGTTGATGGCGACGTAGATCATCGAGTTGATGTAGCCCGAGTACCACGACGCGTCGGTGAAGATGACCCGGTAGTGGTCGGTCGTGAAGTCGCGCGGCCAGAGGCTGAAGCTCGAGAGGATCTCGGCGTTCGGCTTGAACGACATGTTGACCATCCAGTACACCGGCAGGATGGCGAACACCAGGTAGGCGACCAGGAAGAGCGTGCGCTTCTTGAAGCGCCGCTCATCCATGGCCGGCCTTCGCATTGGCCTTGTCGGCGGTGCCGACGCGCTGCATCCAGTTGTAGAGAACGAAGCAGAGCAGCAGGATGATCAGGAAGTAGATGAGCGAGAACGCCGCCGCCGGGCCGAGGTCGAACTGGCCGACCGCCTTCTGCGTCAGGTACTGGCTGAGGAAGGTGGTCGCGTTGCCGGGGCCGCCGCCGGTCAGCACGAACGGCTCGGTGTAGATCATGAAGCTGTCCATGAAGCGCAGCAGCACGGCGATCATGAGCACGCCGCGCAGCTTGGGCAGCTGGATGAAGCGGAAGACGGCGAGCTTCGAGGCGCCGTCGATGCTCGCCGCCTGGTAATAGGCGTCGGGGATGGCGCGCAGGCCCGCGTAGCAGAGCAGGGCCACGAGCGGCGTCCAGTGCCACACGTCCATCAGCAGCACGGTGAGCCAGGCGTCGCGGGCGTTGCCGGTGTAGCTGTAGTCGATGCCCATCGCCGCCAGCGCGGCACCGAACAGGCCGATGTCGGCGCGGCCGTAGATCTGCCAGATGGTGCCGACGACGTTCCAGGGGATGAGCAGCGAGATCGCGATCAGCACCAGCACCGCCGACGCATGCCAGCCCTTCGCCGGCATGGAGAGCGCGAGGGCGATGCCGAGCGGGATCTCGACCACCAGCACGGCGAACGAGAAGGCGATCTGGCGCAGCAGCGCGCCCTGCAGGTCGTCGTCGCGCATCACCGACTTGAACCACTCGGTGCCGACGAAGACGCGGCGCTCGGGCGAGATGATGTCCTGCACCGAGTAGTTCACCACCGTCATCAGCGGCAGGATCGCCGAGAAGGCGACGCAGAGCACCACCGGCAGGATGAGCAGCCACGCCTTCTGGTTGACGGGCTTCATGCCGCGACCGCCTCCGTTGCGAGCAGCACGTCGTCGCGGTACCAGCAGGTGTGGCTGCCGACGACGCCGAGCCACACGCTCGCGCCGACCGCCGGCACCGCCTGCTCGCGGCCGAGCCGGGCGCGCAGCACCGCGGCCTCGCCCGAGGCCGCGCTGCCGAGCCGCGCCGTCAGCAGCCAGTAGGTGCCGATGTCCTGGGCCTGCATCACCGTCGCGGCGACGGCCCCCGGCGCGTTCGCCGTGGCCAGCGTCACGTACTCGGGGCGCACGCCGAGCACGGTGGCACCGGCGGGCGCGTTCGCCGCCGCCGAGGCGGGCAGGAAGTTCATCCCCGGCGAGCCGATGAAGTGGCCGACGAAGGTGTGCTGCGGCCGGTCGAACAGCTCCGACGCCGAGCCGATCTGGACCGCGCGGCCGCGCGTCATCACCACCACCTGCTCGGCGAAGGTGAGCGCCTCGACCTGGTCGTGGGTCACGTAGATCAACGTCAGCTTGAGCTCCTGGTGAATCTGCTTGAGCTTCCTCCGCAGCTGCCACTTCAGGTGCGGGTCGATGACCGTGAGCGGCTCGTCGAAGAGCACCGCCGAGACGTCTTCGCGGACCAGGCCGCGGCCGAGCGAGATCTTCTGCTTGGCGTCGGCGGCGAGGCCGGCGGCGCGCGTGTTCAGCTGGCCGCTCAGCTCGAGCATCTCGGCGACCTGACCGACGCGCTTGGCAATGCGCTCGGCCGCGACGCCGCGATTGCGCAGCGGGAAGGCCAGGTTCTCGGCCACCGTCATGGTGTCGTAGATCACCGGGAACTGGAACACCTGGGCGATGTTCCTCTGCTGCGGTGTGCGCGCCGTGACGTCGGTGCCGTCGAACTTCACGCTGCCCTGCGACGGCTTGACCAGGCCGGAGACGATGTTGAGCAGCGTCGTCTTGCCGCAGCCCGACGGCCCGAGCA
>CAXSEJ010000289.1:0-2709 GCA_964236395.1 uncultured Rhizobacter sp. | reverse complement strand
CGATCGACCCGATCCGCGAAGCGATCGTGATGTCGCTGGTGTCGTTCATCGGCCCCAAGCCCGACCTGCTCGACATCAACGCCGTCAACCCGCCGATGCGGCTCGAAGTCGCGCAGCCGATCCTCGGCTTCGCCGACATGGCCCGGCTGCGCTCGATCGAGACGCCGACCAGCGCCAAGTTCAAGAGCTACGAGCTCGACATCACGTACCCGGTGATGTGGGGCGCCGAGGGCATCGAGGCCAAGCTGGCCTCGCTCTGCGCCCAGAGCGTCGATGCGCTCCGCAGCGGGCACAACATCCTCATCCTCAGCGACCGCCGCATGACCCGCGAGCAGGTCGCCTTGCCGGCGCCGCTGGCGCTCTCGGCCGTGCACCAGCACCTCGTCCGCGCCGGCCTGCGCACGACGGCCGGCCTCGTCGTCGAGACCGGCTCGGCCCGCGAGGTGCACCACTTCGCGGTGCTTGCCGGCTACGGCGCGGAAGCGGTCCACCCCTACCTCGCGCTCGAGACGCTGGCGGCATTGCACAAAGACCTGCCGAGCGACCTGGCGACCGAGAAGGCGGTCGGCAACTACGTCAAGGCGATCGGCAAGGGGCTCGCCAAGATCATGTCGAAGATGGGCGTCTCGACATACATGTCGTACTGCGGCGCGCAACTCTTCGAGGCCATCGGCCTCGAGAAGGCGATGGTCGATTCTTACTTCAAGGGCACCTCGAGCCAGATCGGCGGCATCGACATCTTCGGCGTGGCCGAGGAAGCGCTGCGCCTGCACCGGGCCGCTTTCGGCAACGACCCGGTGCTCGCGGCGACGCTCGACGCCGGCGGTGAGTACGCCTGGCGCGTGCGCGGCGAAGAGCACATGTGGACGCCCGACGCCATCGCCAAGCTGCAACACGGCGTGCGCGCGAACCGCTTCGAGACCTACGAGGAGTACGCACGCATCATCAACGACCAGTCCGAGCGCCACATGACGCTGCGCGGCCTGTTCGAGTTCGTCGTCGATCCCGCCAAAGCGGTTCCGCTCGACGACGTCGAGCCGGCCGCCGAGATCGTCAAGCGCTTCGCCACCGGCGCCATGTCGCTCGGCTCGATCTCGACCGAGGCGCACGCGACGCTGGCCGTGGCCATGAACCGCATCGGCGGCAAGTCGAACACCGGCGAGGGCGGCGAGGACCCGGCGCGCTACCGCGCCGAGATGCGCGGCGAGACGGTCGCCGAGGGCACGCACTTCAGCGACATCATCGGCGAGGGCGACATCATCGTCGACTACCCGCTGCAGGCCGGCGACTCCCTGCGCTCGAAGATCAAGCAGGTGGCCTCCGGCCGGTTCGGCGTGACCACCGAGTACCTCGTCTCTGCCGACCAGATCCAGATCAAGATGGCGCAGGGCGCCAAGCCCGGCGAGGGCGGCCAGTTGCCGGGCGGCAAGGTCAGCGAGTACATCGGCAGGCTGCGCTTCTCGGTGCCTGGCGTCGGCCTCATCTCGCCGCCGCCGCACCACGACATCTACTCGATCGAAGACCTCGCCCAGCTCATCCACGACCTGAAAAACGCGAACTCGCGCGCCAGCATCAGCGTCAAGCTCGTTTCCGAAGTCGGCGTCGGCACGATCGCCGCGGGCGTGACCAAGGCCAAGGCCGACCACATCGTGATCGCCGGCCACGACGGCGGCACCGGCGCCTCGCCGTGGAGCTCGATCAAGCACGCCGGCACGCCGTGGGAGCTCGGCCTCGCCGAAACGCAGCAGACGCTGGTGCTGAACCGCCTGCGTGGCCGCATCCGCGTGCAGGCCGACGGCCAGATGAAGACCGGCCGCGACGTGGTGATCGGCGCCCTGCTCGGTGCCGACGAGTTCGGCTTCGCGACCGCGCCGCTCGTGGCCGAGGGCTGCATCATGATGAGGAAGTGCCACCTCAACACGTGCCCCGTGGGCGTGGCCACGCAAGACCCGGTGCTGCGTGCCAGGTTCGCGGGGCGCCCCGAGCACGTCGTCAACTTCTTCTTCTTCGTCGCCGAGGAAGCTCGCCGCATCATGGCCCGCCTCGGCGTGCGCACCTTCGACGAGCTGATCGGCCGCGTCGACCTGCTCGACACCAGGAAGGGCATCGCGCACTGGAAGGCGGCCGGCCTCGACTTCAGCCGCGTGCTGCACGCGCCGACGGCGCCGGCTGAAGTTGCGCGTCGCCAGGTCGAGACGCAGGACCACGGCCTCGACAAGGCGCTCGACGTGCGCCTGATCGAGAAGTGCGCACCGGCGCTGGAGCGCGGCGAGAAGGTGCAACTGCTGGAGTCGGTGCGCAACGTCAACCGCACCGTCGGCGCCATGCTCTCGGGTGAGTTGATTCGGCGCCACCCGCAGGGCCTGCCCGACCACACCATCTTCATCCAGATGGAAGGCACCGGCGGGCAGAGCTTCGGCGCCTTCCTGGCACAGGGCATCACGATCTACCTGATCGGCGACGCCAACGACTACACCGGCAAGGGCCTGAGCGGCGGTCGCCTGGCGATTCGGCCGAGCATCGACTTCCGAGGCGACGCCACGGCCAACATCATCGTCGGCAACACCGTGTTGTACGGCGCCACGAGCGGCGAGGCGTTCTTCCGCGGCGTGGCCGGCGAGCGCTTCGCGGTGCGCCTGTCCGGTGCGACGACGGTCGTCGAGGGCACGGGCGACCACGGCTGCGAGTACATGACCGGCGGCACGGTGG
>CAXSEJ010000288.1:0-2742 GCA_964236395.1 uncultured Rhizobacter sp. | reverse complement strand
CCGACCTGGAACTGCTGGGCGGTGAAGCTGCCGTCGAGCAGGTTCAGGCCGTTGAACTGCGTCTGCGTCGCGACGCGGTCGATCTCGGTCGAGAGCTGGGCCACTTCCTGCTGCAGGGCGACGCGGTCCGAAGCGCTGTTCGTGGCGTTGGCCGACTGCACCGCGAGCTCGCGGATGCGCTGCAGGTTGCCGGTCACCGAGCCGAGGGCGCCTTCGGCCACCTGGGCGAGCGAGATGCCGTCGTTGGCGTTGCGTGCGGCCTGGGTGAGGCCGCGGATCTGCGCCGTCATGCGGTCCGAGATCGCCAGGCCGGCGGCGTCGTCCTTGGCGCTGTTGATGCGCAGGCCCGACGAGAGCCGGGCGATCGCCGTCGACAGCTCGTTCTGCGTGCGGTTGGAGTGGCGCTGCGCCGTGAGCGACGAGATGTTGGTGTTGATCGTCTGGGCCATGGGGGACTCTCCGTTGACTTGCGTTCCCGACCGTTCAAGTCGGGGTGAAGCAATTCTGAAGAGGGCCCGAGCGGCCGCATGAGGCGATAAGCGGCTTCATCGCCGCCCATTTCCGCGCCGCACGTGAAAAAGGGCCGGGCCGGGGTTGCCCCCGGTCCGGCCCTCGCGAGCAGCGGCCTGGGCTTAACGCAGGAGCGTGAGCACCTGGTTCGGCAGCTGGTTCGCCTGCGCGATCATCGCCGTGCCGGCCTGCTGCAGCACCTGGGCGCGCGACAGGTTCGCGGTTTCCATCGCGAAGTCGGCATCCTGGATGCGGCTGCGCGAGGCCGTGAGGTTCTCGCTCGTCGTCTGCAGGTTGTTGATCGTCGACGAGAAGCGGTTCTGGATCGCGCCGAGCGAAGCGCGCGACGAGCTCACGCTGGCCAGGGCCGCGTCGATCGAGGTCAGCGCCGCGTTGGCGCCGGTCGCCGACGAGATGTCGATGGCGCCGACGGCGGTGCCGGTCGAGGCGATCGCCGTCGAGCTGGCGAAGCCGGTGGCCTGGACGAACACCAAGTTGCCGCTCACGCCGGTGGGCGCGGCGTAGTTCACGTTGACCGTCGAGCCGGTGAGGGCCACGGCGGAGAGGCCGAAGTCGGCTGCCGTCGAGGTGGTGAAGCCGCCGGCCGCGTAGGCGAGCGACACGTTGCGCCCGTCGGCCGCGGCCAGGCTGACGCCCGAGCCGGTGTCCGACGCCGTCACGCCCGTCGCTGCCGACTGGGCGTTGATCGCCGCCACCGCATTGGCGCGGTTGCCCGACAGCGCCGCGGCGCCGTTCACGCCGGCGATCGAGATGGCGATGCCGTTGATGGTGTAGGTCGCCGTGCCGGCCACCGTGCCGGTGGATGCCGAGGCGACCGCTGCCACCGCCGTGGCGTTGGCCGAGGCCGTCAGGCCGGAGACGTTGCCGTTGTTGATCGCGTTGGTGATCGCCTTGGCGTCGACGGCGACCGAGCCGAGGGCGACCGTCGCGCCGCCGCCCGCGGTGACCGTCAACGCAGCGGCCGTGTTGCTGACCGTGCCGATGCTCTGGTTGGCGAGCGACAGGCCTTGATAGACGCCGAGCGCGCTGGTGCGGGTGTTGGCGATCGAGCCGATCGTGATCGTCTGGCCGACATCGGCGCCGACCTGGAACGCCTTGGAGGTGAAGCTGCCGTCGAGCAGCTTGGTGCCGTTGAACGAAGTCTGCGTCGCGACGCGGTCGATTTCCGACTGCAGCTGCGAGACCTCGAGCTGCAGCGAGGCACGGTCGGAGGCCGAGTTCGTCGAGTTCACCGACTGCACGGCGAGCTCACGAATGCGCTGCAGGTTGTCGGTCACCGAGGCGAGCGATCCTTCCGCCGTCTGCGACAGCGAGATGCCGTCGTTGGCGTTGCGGGCCGCTTGCGTCAGGCCGCGGATCTGCGAGGTGAAGCGGTCGGCGATGGCGAGGCCGGCGGCGTCGTCCTTCGCGCTGTTGATGCGCAGGCCGGACGACAGGCGGGCGATCGCCGTCGAAAGGTCGTTGCTGGTCTTGTTCTGGTTGCGCTGAGCGTTCAGCGAGGCCAGGTTGGTGTTGATCGACAAAGTCATGAAAGGACTCCTGAACGGTTGATGAAACGTCGGCACTGGTGCCGTCTAGCCGGAGCGAATGCGTTACCTCGCACTCCGGACCCCGGCTTGGACCTGCTCCTCGCCGTTGGCTGGGTTATCGGGCCGGGCATTTCGCAACTTGAGCCGCGCCGGAAGAATTTCGTGCGGAATGCCGGTATCGGCATCGGCATCGCCATCGGCCTGCAGGGCACCCGCCCGGGCGGGGCCGACGAAGCACGTAGGAAGTTGCCTGACAGGGGAGATGGAAGAAGCTGGACTTCAGCGACCGAGATGACCTGATGGGCGGCCCTTTCTCCGGTGACCAGAATTCAGCCCATCGCAAGACACACCGCTTGCAGTGGACGACACCAGAACCGAACGGAGCCCCGCATGAACGCCGACCAGATCCTCACCGAAATCCGCGAAGCCAACCTGTCCTATCTGATGCTGGCCCAAAGCCTCATCCGCAGCGACCGCGAGCAGGCGCTCTATCGCCTGGGGCTGAGCGAGGAGAGCGCTGCGCTCATCGCCCTGCTCACGCCGGCCCAGATGATGAAGATCGCCGCCGGCAACACGCTGCTGTGCCGCTTTCGCATGGACGACGACATGGTCTGGGGGTTGCTCACCAACCACGGCAAGAGCGCCAACGACGGCACCAGCCGCCTGCACGCGAGCATCCTGA
>CAXSEJ010000287.1:0-2749 GCA_964236395.1 uncultured Rhizobacter sp. | reverse complement strand
GACCTCGGCGTCGATGCGATGCACGACTTCATGTCGCCGCTCGGCTTCGGCCGGCTCACCGGCATCGACCTGCAGGGCGAGCTGCGTGGCACGCTGCCCTCGACCGAGTGGAAGCAGAAGGCCTACAAGAAGAAGGAAGCGCAGAAGTGGTACGCCGGCGAGACGATCTCGCTCGGCATCGGCCAGGGCTACAACTCGTTCACCATGCTGCAGCTCGCCCAGGCCACCGCGGCGGTCGCCGCCGGTGGCGCCCGCTTCACGCCGCACCTGGTGCGCGCGGTCCAGCACTACGAGAGCCGGGAGCCCAAGCCGCTGGCGTTCGAGGAGCTCGCGCCGCTGCCCTGGAAGCCGGAGCACGTGGCGGTGATCCACAACGCGCTGTACGGCGTGACGCAGGAGGGCACCTCCGCGCGCTCCTTCGCCAACGCACCGTTCAAGTCGGGCGGCAAGACCGGCACGGCGCAGGTGATCGCGATCGGCGCCAACGAGAAGTACAACGCCTCGCGCATGGACGAGCGGCACCGCGACCACGCGCTCTACACCGCCTTCGCCCCGCTCGAGCAGCCGCGCATCGCGCTCGCAATCGTGGTCGAGAACGCCGGCTTCGGCGCCCAGAGTGCAGCGCCGATCGCGCGCCGGGTGCTCGACTACGTGATCTCCGGCCAGTACCCGAGCGTTGCCGACATCGCCGCCACCCGGCTCGGCCAGTCGACGGCACCGATCGGCGCGCCGCGCGCCATCGCCGAGGTGTCGCTGCCGGGCGGCACGGTCGACGGCGGTGCCGCGATCGCGCGGGCACCGTGACGGCCGCTTCGATGGTGGTCGCACCCTGAGCGCGGTCTTCGATCAGCGCTCGCTCTGGAGCCGCGTCAAGCCGATCTGGACCGGCTTCGACCTGCCGCTCGTCTTCGCCGTGCTGCTGCTCGCGACGGCCGGGCTCGTCACCATGTACTCGGCCGGCTTCGACCACGGCACCCGCTTCGTCGACCACGGCCGCAACATGATGCTGGCCGCCGGCGTGCTGTTCCTCGTCGCGCAGGTGCCGCCGCAGCAGCTCATGCGCATGGCCATCCCGCTCTACTTGGTCGGCCTGGCACTGCTCATCGCCACCGCGCTTCCCGGGCTCGGCGTCACCAAGAAGGGCGCGACGCGCTGGCTCCACATCGGCGTGACGATCCAGCCGAGCGAGATCATGAAGATCGCCATGCCGCTGATGCTCGCCTGGTGGTTCCAGCGCCGCGAAGGCCAGCTGCGCGTGCTCGATTTCGTGATCGCCGCCCTGCTGCTGCTGGTGCCGGTGGCGGTGATCGTCAAGCAGCCCGACCTCGGCACGGCGATCCTGGTGCTCTCGGCCGGCCTCTACGTCATCTTTTTCGCCGGCCTGTCGTGGAAGCTGATCCTGCCGGTGCTGCTCCTGGGCGCCTGCGCCATCACGGCGGTGGTCGTCTCGGAGAAGGAGATCTGTCAGCCCGAGGTCAAGTGGCCGCTGTTGCGCGACTACCAGAAGAACCGCGTCTGCACCCTGCTCGACCCGACGACCGACCCGCTCGGCAAGGGCTTCCACATCATCCAGGGCGAGATCGCCATCGGCTCCGGCGGCACCACGGGCAAGGGCTTCATGAAGGGCACGCAGACGCACCTGGAGTTCATCCCCGAGCGCACCACCGACTTCGTCTTCGCCGCCTTCTCGGAGGAGTTCGGCCTCGTCGGCTGCGGGCTGCTCGTGCTCGGCTTCGTGTTCCTCATCTTCCGCGGCCTGATGATCGCCGTCGAGGCGCCGAGCGTCTTCACGCGCCTGCTCGCCGGCGCCATCACGCTGAGCTTTTTCACCTACGCCTTCGTCAACATGGGCATGGTGAGCGGCATCCTGCCGGTGGTGGGCGTGCCGCTGCCCTTCATCAGCTACGGCGGCACGGCGATGGTCACGCTCGGCCTCGGTCTCGGCATCCTGATGTCGATCGCCAAGAACCGGCGCCTGGTCCAGTCGTAGCGGGCGCCGGACGGGCTGTCCCCCGTCGGGGTGGTGGTGCGGCGCCCGGCGTAGGGATCGCGCGACGAAGCGGCATCGGGTACTGTACAAACATCCAGCCTTTGCCGGATAATCACGCCACCCTCAGGAGCCGTTCATGGACACACCCGTCAAAGCCCTCAACACCGAGAAATCGAAGGCCCTCCAGGCCGCCCTGGCGCAGATCGAGAAGCAGTACGGCAAGGGCGCGATCATGCGGCTCGGCGTCGGCGAGGTGATCGACGACATCGAGGTCGTCTCCACCGGCTCGCTCGGCCTCGACATCGCGCTCGGCGTCGGCGGCCTGCCGCGCGGCCGGGTGGTCGAGATCTACGGGCCGGAGTCGTCGGGCAAGACCACCCTCACGCTCCAGGTCATCGCCGAGATGCAAAAGCTCGGCGGCACCTGCGCCTTCATCGACGCCGAGCACGCGCTCGACGTGCAGTACGCGCAAAAGCTCGGCGTCAACCTGCAGGAGCTGCTCATCAGCCAGCCCGACACGGGCGAGCAGGCGCTCGAGATCGTCGACGCGCTGGTCCGCTCGGGCTCGGTCGACCTCGTCGTCATCGACTCTGTCGCCGCGCTCACGCCGAAAGCCGAAATCGAAGGCGAGATGGGCGATTCGCTGCCCGGCCTGCAGGCCCGCCTCATGAGTCAGGCGCTCCGAAAGCTCACCGGCTCGATCAATCGCACCAACACCATGGTGATCTTCATCAACCAGATCCGCATGAAGATCGGCGT
>CAXSEJ010000286.1:0-2761 GCA_964236395.1 uncultured Rhizobacter sp. | reverse complement strand
GCGACCACCTCACCACCGCCGAGATGGCGATGGACGCGCAGGGCATGTTCCTGGCCCTTCGGGTGCACACCATCGCCAACATGGGCGCCTACCTCTCGACCTTCGCGTCGAGCGTGCCGACCATCCTCTATGCCACTTTGCTCGCCGGCCAGTACAAGACGCCGGCGGTCTACGCCGAGGTGAAGGCGGTGTTCACGAACACCGCCCCGGTCGACGCCTACCGCGGCGCCGGCCGGCCGGAGGCGACCTACGTGGTCGAGCGCATCGTCGAGCAGTGCGCACGCGATATGAAGATGGACCCTGCAGCCATCCGGCGCCAGAACTTCATCACCGAGTTCCCGTACGCCACGCCGGTCGGCCTCACCTACGACATCGGCAACTACGGCGCGCACCTCGACAAGGCGATCGCGATGGCCGACGTCGCCGGCTTCCCGGCGAGAAGGGCCGCCGCCGAGGCCAGGGGCAGGAAGCGCGGCCTCGGCTACTCCTGCTACATCGAGGCGTGCGGCCTGGCGCCTTCGAACATCGCCGGCGCGCTCGGCGCCCGCGCCGGCCTGTTCGAGGCCGGCGAGGTGCGGGTGCACCCGACCGGCACGGTGACGGTGTTCACCGGCTCGCACAGCCACGGCCAGGGCCACGAGACCACCTTCGCGCAGGTCGTCGCGGCCCGCCTCGGCATCCCGGTCGGCAACGTCGAGATCGTGCACGGCGACACCGGCCGCGTGCCCTTCGGCATGGGCACCTACGGCAGCCGCTCGCTCTCCGTCGGCGGCACGGCGATCGTGAAAGCGGTCGACAAGATCATCGCCAAGAGCAAGAAGATCGCCGCCCACCTGCTCGAGGCGGCCGACACCGACATCGAGTTCGCCAACGGCGAGTTCACGGTCGCCGGCACCGACAGGAAGATCGCCTGGGGCAACGTGGCGCTCACCGCCTACGTGCCGCACAACTACCCGCTCGAGACGCTCGAGCCCGGCCTCAACGAGAACGCGTTCTACGACCCGACCAACTTCACCTATCCGTCGGGCAGCTACATCTGCGAAGTGGAGGTCGATGTCGAGACGGGCAAGGTGTACATCGACAAGTTCGTCGCCGTCGACGACTTCGGCAACATCGTCAACCCGATGATCGTCGAGGGCCAGATCCACGGCGGCATCGCCCAGGGGCTGGGCCAGGCGATGATGGAAGCGTGCGCCTACGACGTGGCCACCGGTCAGCTCATCACCGGCTCGTACATGGACTACGCCATGCCGCGGGCGATGGACCTGCCGAACATCGACGTCTCCTCGACGTGCACGCCCTGCACGCACAACCCGCTCGGCGTGAAGGGCTGCGGCGAGGCCGGCGCGATCGGCTCGCCGCCGGCCTACATCAACGCCCTGACCGACGCGCTCGGCGTCGTCGACCTCGCCATGCCGGCCACGCCGGAACGCGTCTGGCGCGCCGCCCACGGCATCGCCGCCTGAAAGAGGAGACCCTCATGTACGCATTCGACTACCAGCGGCCGACCAGCCGCGACGCCGCCAAGGCCGCCGCGACCGGCGCCGACACCCGCTACCTCGCCGGCGGCCAGAGTCTCATCCAGGCGATGCGGCTGCGCCTGTCGCAGTCGGAGCGGCTCGTCGACCTGGGCGCGGTCGGCGACCTGAAGGGCATCACGGTCGACGCCAGCGGCGTCACCATCGGCGCCATGACCACGCACGCCGCGGTCGGCTCGAACGCCGACGTGCGGCGCGTGCTGCCGGCGCTGGCCGAGCTGGCCGCAGGCATCGGCGACCCGATGGTGCGCAACATGGGCACGATCGGCGGCTCGGTGGCCAACGCCGACCCGGCGGCCTGCTATCCGGCGGCGGTGCTCGCCCTCGGCGCGACCATCCACACCGACCGGCGCACGATCGAGGGCGACGACTTCTTCACCGGCCTGTACGAGACCGCGCTGCAGCCCGGCGAGCTCATCACGGCGGTGAGCTTCGCGCCGGCGCAGAAGGCGGCCTACGTCAAGTACAAGCAGCAGGCCTCGCGCTTCGCCCTCGTCGGCGTGTTCGTCGCCCTGACGGCGGGCGGCGTGCGCGTCGCCGTCACCGGCGCCAAGGGCCACGTGTTTCGCGCCACGCCGATCGAAGACGCGCTGGCCACGAGCTTCACGCCCGAGGCCGCCAGGGCCGTGAAGATGCCCGCGGCCGACATCAACGCCGACCTGCACGGCTCGGCCGAGTACCGGGCGGCGATGATCAGCGTGATGGCGTCGCGGGCGGTGGCGGCGGCACTGGCGCGCTGACCTTGCATCCGCCGCCGACATCGGTCGACGGTGTCCTGGCGCGTCTTGCTGCCGAGCACTACGTCGCCGATCGCCGCCTCGCCACTTCGGTCTTCCTGTCGCTCACCCTGAAGCGCCCGCTCTTCGTCGAGGGCGAGCCGGGCGTCGGCAAGACCGAGCTGGCCAAGGCGCTCGCCCGGGCGCTCGCCGCCTCGCTGCTGCGCGTGCAGTGCTACGAGGGCCTCGACGTGGCGCAGACTGCCTACGAATGGAACGTGGCGCGGCAGATGATGACCATCCGCCTCGCCGAGGCGGCGCACGAGGTCGGCGATGCGGCCAGCCGGGAGCGCCTGGCCAGGAGCCTCTACGGCCGCGACATGCTCATCGAGCGGCCGTTGCTGCAGGCGCTCACGCAGGAGCGCTCGCCGGTGCTCCTCATCGACGAGCTGGACCGCGCCGACGAGCCGTTCGACGCCTTCCTGCTCGAGGTGCTGGCCGAGAACC
>CAXSEJ010000285.1:0-2806 GCA_964236395.1 uncultured Rhizobacter sp. | reverse complement strand
TGTGGTTGCCGCCGAAGGTGTGGTTCCAGGGCAGCCAGTCGACCAGCACCGGCGGCTCGTGCTGCAGCGACGGGAAGCACTGCCGGATCATCTGCTGGTTCGCGCACAGCATGCGCTGGGTGTTGATCACGCCCTTGGGCAGCTTCGTCGAGCCGGAGGTGAACAGGATCTTGGCGATGGTGTCGGGGCCGACCTTCGCATGCGCGTCGTCGACCGCCGCTGTGGCGACGGTGGCGAGCAGATCGGCGAACGACTCGGTCGGGCGGCCGTCGATGGCACCCACCGTCAGCACGACCGGCGTGCCGGCAGGCACCGCCGCCGCGATCGCCTTGGCGAATGCCGGGCCGCTCGCCGCGAACACCAGGCCGGGCGTGAGCAGGCCGAGAACGTAGCGCAGCTTGCCGTGGTCCTGCGAGAGCAGCGAATAGGCGGGCGACACCGGTGCGAACGGCACGCCGGCGAGCAAGGCGCCGAGGCCCAGCAGCAGGTGCTCGATGTCGTTGTCGGACAGGATCGCGAGCGGCCTCTGCACCGAAACGCCGCGATCGAGCAGGGCCTGCGCCAGGGCGCGGGCGGCCGTCAGCGCCTCGCCGTAGCTCACGCGTCGCCATTCGCCGCCGTTCACCCGCTTGGCCACGAGCGTGCGGTCGGGCGCCGTCTCGGCCCAGTGCACGAAGCGGTCGGCGAGGCGGTCGGCGTACGGCGCGAGCGGCTCGACCGAGTTGACGAGCGTGGAGCCGTCGCCGCGGTGCTCGAACCGCGCGCGCAGCGAGCCGCCGAGCGGCAGCTCGCGGTACCTCGGCGTCGATGCGGCGGCTGCGGTGGTCACGACTTCTTCACCTTGCCCGCCCTGCCTTCCAGGAAGTCGCGCATGCGCGACTTGGCGGCGTCGTCGCCCTGCGCGATGGCGGCCATGAGCGACTCCGTGAACAGGCCTTCGCCCTGGCCCATCTCGGCGATGCGCGGCAGTGCCTGCATCACGGCGAAGTTCGAGAGCGGCGCGTTCGCGGCGATCTTGTGCGCCAGGGCCATTGCCTTGGCCAGGCCGGCACCGGGCTCGACCAGGTAGTGCGAGAGGCCGGCCGCCTGGCCTTCGGCGGCGTCGTAGACGCGGCCGGTCAGCATCATGTCGGCCATGCGCGAGACCCCTATCAGGCGCGGGATGCGGGCCGAGCCGCCGCCGCCGACGAAGAGCCCGCGCTGGCCTTCGGGCAGGCCGTAGAAGGTGCTGGCTTCGGCGACGCGCAGGTGCGCCGAGGCCGCCAGCTCGAGGCCGCCGCCCACGACCGCGCCGTGCAGCACCGCCACCACCGGCACGCGGCCGAACTGGATCTGCTCGAAGGCTGCATGCCAGGAGCGTGAATGCCATATGCCTTCGGCGACGCTGCGCTCGCCGAGCTCGGCGAGGTCGAGGCCGGCGCAGAAGTGGTCGCCCTCGCCGCTCAGCACGACGGCCCGAGTCGCCGCGGGCAGGTTGACGAAGGCCGTGTGAAGCTGGGCGACGAGCGCGTCGTTGAGGGCGTTGCGCTTGGCCGGACGAGCGAGCCGGATGTGCAGCACGGCGTCGGCCGGCTCGATGCGCAGCAGGTCGAGGGGAGCGGCCGGCTGTGTCGTCATTTGTTCATGATAGTAATCAATTTGGCGGCATCGGGCAGGGTCTTCCCGCGATCGACGGCCACGACTTGCTTATTGGAGTTAACGATTCGCGGACACACCGTTCGGAGTAGACAGAACAGCCGCCCCGGCAATCCGCTTCCACAATCCATGGAGCAGGACTTCCTCAAGTGTGGCGGCGGGATGTCGAAAGACTGGCAACGACACGCTTCTGCCTATGAAATCGAGCAATCCCTCACGTTGGCAAACAGCCGGACCGGCCTGGACGAGCGGCGTGACGGCGCGCGCCTCTTCGGCCGGCTTGCTCGCCGTCCTGATCGGCGTGAGCGGCTTTTCCATGTGGTCCGCCGTCTCGACACGGCAGTCGGCCGAGCGCGCCATCGCATCGAACACGCTGTCGGACCATTACGCAGCCGCCGCGACGGCCGTGGCGGCGGAAGAGTCGCTGGAGCGCAAGTACCGGCTGGAGCCGGGCCCGGACGTGCGGCAACGGTTCGCACAGGCCAGCGGTGGCTTGCGAGCCGCCATGGCCCTCGTGCGCCGCGACGGCACCGCCCAGGACCGGGCCGTCGCCGACCAGGTCGCGGCCGCCTACGACCCCTACCAGAAAGCCATCGACCGCATGTTCGACGCCGCCGACCGCGGCGACACGGCGCTCGTCCTGAAGATCGACAACGACGAGGTCGATCCCCGCTTCGACGCCATCGAAGATTTGGTCACCAAGGCGGCCGACAGCCATCACGCCGCCGCCCTGGCCGACCTGGCCGAACTGAAGCGGAGCGAGGCCTTCAATGCGCAGGCCACGCCGGCGGTATTCCTGGTCGGTTTCGTGCTCGTGGTGCTTTTCGCCAGCGTCCTGCGCCGGACCAGAACGCAGCTCGACGAGCAGCGCACGAAGGCCGTGCACGCCGCATTGCACGACGAGCTGACGGGCCTGCCCAACCGCACGCTGCTGGCCGACCGGTTCGAGCAGGCACTGCGTGCCGGCCGTCGCAGCGCCTCGAGCACGGCCCTGCTGCTCATCGACCTCGACCGCTTCAAGGAGGTGAACGACACCCTGGGCCACCATGTCGGCGACCAGCTCCTGGCACGGATCGGCCCGCGGCTGGCCGCCGGCCTGCGTGGCGGCGACACGGTGGCCCGGTTGGGCGGCGATGAATTCGCCGTCCTGCTGCCGAACGTCGCCGGTCTG
>CAXSEJ010000284.1:0-2835 GCA_964236395.1 uncultured Rhizobacter sp. | reverse complement strand
GCCGACAAGGGCGTGCACGTCGACCTCATCAAGCTCTACGGCTCGATGGAGCTGGCGCCGCTGACCGGCCTGGCCGACGCCATCGTCGACCTCGTCGCCTCGGGCGGCACCTTGAAGGCGAACGCCCTCGCCGAGGTGGAGGTGATCATGGACATCTCGGCCCGCCTCGTCGTCAACAAGGCGGCGAGCAAGCTCAACCGCGCGCCGATTCGCGCCATCGTCGACGCGCTCGACGCGGCGGCGTCGACGGCAGGCCCGCCGTGAGCCTTCGCCTGCGCGCCCTGCGCACGGCCGATCCCGGCTTCGACGCCGAGCTCGCGCGCCTGCTCGCCTACGCGGCCGAGGCCGACGCGGCGATCGAGACCGCCGTCACCGCCATCCTGGCCGACGTGCGCGAGCGCGGCGATGCGGCCGTGCTCGATTGCACGCGGCGCTTCGACGGCGTCGACGCCGCCTCGGTCGCGGCGCTCGAGATCGGCACCGACGAGCTGCAGGCGGCGCTCGCCGGCCTGCCCGCTGCCCAGCGTCAAGCGCTCGAAGCGGCCGCCGCGCGGGTGCGCGACTTCCACCAGCGCCAGCTCGAAGCTGCCGGCCGCGGCTGGAGCTACCGCGACGCCGACGGCAGCCTGCTCGGCCAGAAGGTCACGCCGATCGAGCGCGCCGGCATCTACGTGCCGGGCGGCAAGGCGGCGTACCCGTCGAGCGTGCTCATGAACGCCGTGCCGGCGAAGGTCGCCGGCGTCGGCCAGATCGTCATGGTCGTGCCGACGCCGGGCGGCGAGCGCAACGCGCTCGTGCTGGCGGCGGCCGCGATCGCCGGCGTCGACCGCGTGTTCGCAGTCGGCGGCGCGCAGGCGATCGGCGCGCTCGCGTACGGCACGGCCACGATCCCGGCCGTGGACAAGATCACCGGCCCCGGCAATGCCTATGTGGCCAGCGCCAAGCGGCGCGTCTTCGGCACGGTCGGCATCGACATGATCGCCGGGCCGAGCGAGATCCTGGTCCTCGCCGACGGCAGCACGCCGGCCGACTGGGTGGCGATGGACCTGTTCAGCCAGGCCGAGCACGACGAGCTCGCCCAGAGCATCCTGCTCTGCCCCGACGCGGCCTACCTCGATGCGGTGCGCGAGGCGATCGAGCGCCTGCTGCCGGAGATGCCGCGCCGCGACGTGATCCGTGCCTCGCTCGAAGGCCGGGGTGCGCTCGTGCTCACCCGTTCCATGGAAGAAGCGTGCGACATCAGCAACCGGATCGCGCCCGAGCACCTCGAGGTCAGCGCCCGCGATCCCGGCCGATGGGAGCCGCTGCTGCGCCACGCCGGCGCCATCTTCCTCGGCGCGTTCACGAGCGAG
This sequence comes from uncultured Rhizobacter sp., assembly GCA_964236395.1. Classification (GTDB taxonomy): domain Bacteria; phylum Pseudomonadota; class Gammaproteobacteria; order Burkholderiales; family Burkholderiaceae_C; genus Schlegelella_A. The sequence goes on along the minus strand of CAXSEJ010000284.1, from coordinate 1,483 downwards.
AGCCTGGGCGACTACTGCGCCGGCCCGAACCACGTGCTGCCCACGGCCGGCACGGCGCGTTTCTCGTCGCCGCTCGGCGTCTACGACTTCCAGAAGCGCACCAGCCTGATCGAGGTGAGCGCGCGGGGCGCGGCCGTGCTCGGCCCCATCGCGGTCGAGCTCGCCACCGGGGAAGGGCTGCAGGCGCACGCCCGCGCCGCGGCGATGCGGTTGCAAGGCGGCGAGCGATGAGCGTCGGCGGCACCGCCGACCCGCGCTACGCCCGCGTCATCCGCCAGGACGTGCGCTCGATGCACGCCTACGCCATCCAGGACAGCGCCGGCCTGGTCAAGCTCGACGCGATGGAAAACCCGTTCCGCCTGCCGCCCGAGCTGCAGCGGGAGCTGGGCGAGCGCCTCGGCCGGGTGGCGATCAACCGCTACCCGGCTTCGTGCGTGGCCGAAGTCATTGCCGCGCTGTCGGCGCACGTCCGGCTGCCGGCCGGCTGCAAGCTGATGCTCGGCAACGGCTCCGACGAGCTCATCTCCTTGCTCGCGCTGGCCTGCGACCTGCCCGGCGCCACCGTGCTGGCGCCGCTGCCCGGCTTCGTCATGTACGAGATGTCGGCGCGGCTGCAGGGTCTGAGCTTCGTCGGCGTGGCGCTGACCGAGCGCTTCGAGCTCGACGAGGCAGCGATGCTCGCCGCCATCGAGCAGCATCGCCCGGCCATCACCTACCTCGCCTGCCCGAACAACCCGACGGCCACGCTGTGGGACGAGGGCGCGGTCGAGCGCATCGTCGCGGCCGTCGGCGGCCAAGACGGGCTGGTCGTCCTCGACGAGGCGTACCAGCCGTTCTCCTCGCGCAGCTGGATGGGGCGCGTCGGCACGTTGGCGCACGTGCTCGTCATGCGCACGCTGAGCAAGTTCGGCCTCGCCGGGGTGCGCCTGGGCTACCTCGCCGGCCCGGCGGCGCTGATCGACGAGATCGACAAGGTGCGGCCGCCGTACAACATCAGCGCGCTGAATGCCGAGGCGACGCTGTTCGCGCTGGCGCACGCCGACGAGTTCGCGCGCCAGGCCGCGCTCATCCGCGCCGAGCGCGAGCGCCTGCTTAGCGAGCTGGCGGCGATGCCCGGCGTCGTGCCGTTTCCGAGCGAGGCGAACATGATCCTCGTGCGCGTCGCCGACGCGCGCGCCGCCTTCGCCGGCATGCGCCGGCGCGGCGTGCTGGTGAAGAACGTCGAGGGCCTGCATCCGCTCCTCGCCGGGTGCCTGCGCCTGACGGTCGGCACTGCAGAGGAAAATGCGCTCATGTTGCAAGCCCTGAGTGCCAGCCTCCATGACTGATTTCCATGACTGATCCAGCGCGCCGCGCCGAAGTCCGGCGCGACACCAGGGAAACGAAGATCCGCGTCGCCGTCGACCTCGACGGCAGCGGCGCCTCGACGCTCGCCACCGGCATCGGCTTCTTCGACCACATGCTCGAGCAGATCGCCCGCCAC
>CAXSEJ010000283.1:0-2836 GCA_964236395.1 uncultured Rhizobacter sp. | reverse complement strand
CCGCCGTGAAGCTGCCCGATGTCACGACAAAGCCGCCGGCCACGTCACATACGGCCACGAGACGCCAACAGGGAGGCAGCACCCTACCCCTCGCCCCATCGTCGATCGCGCCTCTACCGCCCGCCTGACGCGTCTACGGTGCCATCCCAGCCGAATGTCAACACCGGATCACTTTTCCCCAATTCCGCCGGAGTAAATTTCCCCACCCTGTAGCGTTTCCGGTGCTCAGCCGGCGAGGGTTGCGGCGACCTCCTTTCGTGGTCGGCCCGGGCCGCGTTTCATCTCCGGTGCGGTCCCGTTGTGCAGCGCCGACCGGTTGCGCAGATGCTCCGGCAGCAGGTTTGCATGCTCACGCAGGCGGTACGAGTTGCCCTCGATCGGGATCACGACCGCGTGGTGCAGCAGCCGGTCGAGCAGCGCTGTTGCGACGACCGAGTCGCCGAAGATATCGGCCCACTCACCGAAGCCGCGGTTACTCGTCATGATCATGGCGCAGCGCTCGTAGCAGGCGTTGACGAGCTGGAAGAACAGGTTGCCGCCGCCGGAGCCGACCGGCAGGTAGCCGATCTCGTCGACGATCAAGACGCTGTGCCGCGCCAGGAAGCGAACGCGCTCGGTGAGGCGCCCCTCGCGCTCGGCACGCCGCATCGAGTCGACCATCTCGGCCAGCGTGGCCATGTAGACGCTTTTGCCGGCGCGCACCGCCTCCACGCCGAGAGCGATCGCCAAGTGGCTCTTGCCGGTGCCTGGCGGCCCGAGCAGATGGACGCATTGACGCCGCGCCACGAAGTCGAGCTCGGCCAGCGCAAGCACCCGGTTTCGATCGAGGCTCGGCTGGAAGCTGAAGTCATAGCCCGAGAGCGTCTTGACGGTTGGCAGGCGTGCCGTCTGCAGCGCCATCTTGATGCGCCGGCTCTCGCGCGTCGTGTACTCCTCGCCGAGCAGCGACTCGATGGCCTCGAGCGCACTGACCTCGCCCTGCTCGATGCGCGCAAGCGTCATCTGCAACGCCTCGAGTGCCCGCGGCATCTTCAAGCCGACCAGGTGCCGGCGGATGCGATCGGTGGTGTCGCCGCTCATCGCGCCGCTCCTGTGGCGGCACGCGACACCGCGGCGAGCCGCTCGGCCACCGCCGCGTAGATCTCCAGCCCGCGCCGGGCAACACTGTGGCCAGGCGGCTGTACCACCTGATGCTCCTGCGCTTCGGGCGCCGTGCTCGAGCGCCGAGGCTGCCGATGCCCGGGCAACAGCGAGCGTTGGCGGCGCCCGTGCAGCAGCGCGTGCAATGCAATCAGACGCTTGCCGTCGTGGATGCGCACGCAGTCGGCGGTCGTCTCGATCTCCAGCACGCGCCTGCCCGTCCCGTCAGGGACGCTGTAGAGGTTGCCGCCGACCGAGACCATGCCGTCGTGGCTGACGCGCCGCTCGGTGCGCAGCACCGCGTCGAAGCGCCCGGCGGGCAGAGCCTTCAGGCTCGCGCGTTCGGCCGCGAAGTGCTCGGCTACGACGCGCCCGGTGCTGCCGTGCAACCGGGCGTTGGCGATCGTGTCGAGCCACACGCGCAGCTGACGGTTCAGGTCGTCGAGGTTGGCGAAGCTCCTGGCCAGGAAGAAGTTGGCCCGCACGTAGCGGAACGGCCGCTCGATCTTTCCCTTCGTCTTTGCACGGTACGCCTTGCAGGCCCGCGGCTTGAAGCCGTAGTGTTGCCCCAAGCCGATGAGCTTGTCGTTGTAGACGATGCCGCTGTCGTCGACGGCCTCGCCGAGCACGGCTGTCTTCATGCGGTCGTACAGGATTTCGTGCGGCGCGCCGCCGAAGTGCTCGAAGGCCAGCATATGGCATCGCAGCACGGTGCCGAGATCCTGGTGCAGCACGTACTGGCCCCAGAGGTAGCGGCTGTGGCCGAGCACCATGGCGAAGAGCCAGACGCGGTGCTGCACGCCGGGCTGCTCGGTGAACTCGACCATGAAGTGGGCGAAGTCGACCTGCGCCTGGCGGCCGGCTGGGGTCTCGAAGCGGACCTCGAAGGGCGCAACCACCGGTGGGCGGATCGCGCGCAGGAAGTCGTTGAGCTGGGTGACGCCGCCGGTGTAGCCGCGTTCACGGACTTCGCGAAGGAGGCGCACGCCGCTGAGCTCGGGCCAGGCGGCCACGCGCTCGCGCACGTATGTCTCGTAGGGTCCGAGCAGCGTCGGCCGCGGCGTGCGGGCTGCGTACTTCGGAACGACCAACCCCCGTGCAATCACCTTGCGAACCGTCTTTCGGTCGTGGCCGGTGCGCTCGGCGATCGCCGACACCGACAAGCCCTGCTCATGCAATTCCAAAATCATCATCCATCCCTTCAGATTGACCACCCGCCCTCCGCATGCCGCCACTCAAGGACGACCATGCTCAGGTCCAGGCGCCGAGCGCAGCCGGGCCTCGGCCCGGCTGCGCTCAAAGATCAAACTGGGGAATATTCAACCGGCGGAATTGGGGAGTATTCGTCCGGTGGCGACATGACCTCGCCGAGCGCCTCCTTCTGGCTGAAAGACGCGCTGCAAGCCGCACTGCAGCGTGACCCGGTGGATGCCGCGAACGACGCCGAATCACTCGCTGCCGTGCTGGTGAGTCGATGTGCAGCATTGCAGGCCAAGGGCACCGGCTCGCGCTGATTCCACCTAGCCAGCCGCCTGGTCGGAGCGATCCGCCTTCGGGTGGGATCGACCCACCCGAAGCCGGCGGTTCTTGGGACGCTTGGCGCGCCCGCCATCGGGGCATCCCCCGCGCCGCAGACCCCAGCTCAGCCGTTCGATCGACGACGCCCGCTCGCCTGAACGGCGACCCGGCGTATCTC
>CAXSEJ010000282.1:0-2860 GCA_964236395.1 uncultured Rhizobacter sp. | reverse complement strand
CCGATGGTCGGCTTCACCTGGTATTCGCTCACCGACCAGGTCGACTGGGACAGCGCCCTGCGCCAGAACAACGGCCACGTCAACGCGCTCGGCCTGTACGACCTGGACCGCAAGATCCGGCCGGTGGGCGAGGCCTACAAGAAGATCATCCGCGAGTGGGGCAACGTGCTGCCGACGCAAAGCGTCTGCCTGCGCGTGCCCGTGTACTCGCCGCACGAGAGCGCTGCCGCCGACGCGGCGAGCGCGCGCGACCGATCGGCCGCGCCGGCGAGCACCAGCGACCCGGCCGCCCAGCTGCAGAACAACGGCGGCTCCTGAGCACACACACACAACGAAACGAAGGAAACGACATGCACTTCGACGACAAGGTGGTCATCGTCACCGGCGGCGCCGGCGGCATCGGCCTGGCCACGGGGCTGCGCTTGGCCAAGGCCGGCGCGCGCGTGGCGGTGGTGGACCACGACTCCGGCAGGGCCGACGAGGCGGTCGCCCGGCTGCAGGCGGCAGGCGTGCGCGACGCCCTCGCCGTGACCTGCAACGTGGGCGACGAGGCCGACGTGGCGCGCGCGGTCGACGCCACCATCGCCCGCTTCGGCCGGCTCGACGTGGTGGTCAACAACGCCGGCGTGATGATCTTCAAGCCGATCGAGGAACACGCCGAGGCCGACCTGCTCGGCGTGCTGCGCGTCGACTTCTTCGGCGCCTTCTGGTTCACCAAGCAGGTGTTCCTCAAGTGCGGCTCGGGTGCGGCGATCGTCAACGTGTCGAGCATCCATGCCGTCGAGACGACGCCGCTGGTCTCGGCCTACGCGGCGGCCAAGGCGGCGCTGGTGTCGCTCACGCGCTCGGCGGCGATCGAGGGCAAGCCGAAGGGAATTCGCGTCAACTGCGTGCTGCCCGGCGCGGTCGAGACGCCGATGCTGCGCGAGAACCCGAACCTGAAGTCGGGTGCGGAGGTCGTCGACCCGGCGTTCGTCGGGCAGCCCGACGACATCGCCGCGGCCATCGTCTATCTCGCCTCCGACGATGCCGGCTTCGTGACCGGCGCCGAGCTGCGCGTCGACGGCGGCCGGCTGGCGCGGCTCTGACCGCCGCGCCGCCACGACGCCCGGCAGCGCCGGCGCACTCTGGGCGCCGCCCAGACTCCTAGGGCGCGGTCGAGAAGCCGAACACGGTGCTGCTTCGAAACGTCTCGCCGGGCCGAAGCACCGTCGACGGGAAGTCGGGGCGGTTGGGCGAATCGGGGGCGTGCTGGGTCTCGAGGCACACGCCGTCGCCCTGGCGGTAGGCGGCGCCGCCCGAGCCGAGCAGGCGGCCGTCGAGCCGGTTGCCCGAGTAGAACTGCACGCCCGGCTCGCTGGTCTGGATCTCCATCACGCGGCCCGAGGCCGGGTCGGCCAGGCGGGCCGCGGGGCGCAGGCGAGCGGCGGACGATTGCGAGCCGGTGCCTGAAGGCAGCCGCGCATCGCTGCTGCCGTCGAGGACGAAGTGATGGTCGTAGCCCCAGCCGTGCAGCAGTTGCGGGGCGCCCTCGCGGATGCGCTGGCCGAGGCGCGCCGGCAGGCGGAAGTCGAACGGCGTGCCGGCCACCGGGGCGATGCGCACCGGGATGAGCTGCTCGTCGACCTCGACATAGCGGCTCGCGTGCAGCGTGAGCTCGTGGTCGAGCGCGCTGCCGCCGCCGGCGAGGTTGAAATAGCTGTGGTTGGTGAGGTTGACGACGGTCGGCCGGTCGCTTCGCGCGACGTAGTCGATGCGCCATTCGTCGCGCGGTGTCAGGGTGTAGCGCACCTCGACCTCGAGCCGGCCCGGGTAGCCCTGGTCGCCGTCGTCGCTGGTGAGCGCGAGCGCCACCGCGACGCTGCCGTCGCCCGGCAGCTCCGGCTCGATGCGCCACCAGCGCGTGCCGAAGCCGGCCGTGCCGCCGTGCAGCGAGTTCGGCCCGTCGTTCAGCGGCAGCTGGAAGGTGCGGCCGTCGAGGCTGAACCGGCCGCCGGCGATGCGGTTCGCATAGCGGCCGACCAGGATGCCGAAGTTCGGGTTGCGCTCGACGTAGCCGGCGAGTTCCGGCAAGCCGAGGACGAGGTTGGCGTCGGCGCCGTCGCGGCCGGGCCAGTGCAGCCCCGTGACGATGCCGCCGAGGTTGGCGACGCGAAGGCGCAGGCCGCGGCCGTTGTCGAGCTCGAACTCGCGAACGACGCGCCCGTCGGGCAGCCGGCCGAACTCGCGCGAGGTGATTGCGGGGTGCGAAGGGCCAGGGGTCATGACGGTCGAAAGGCTGTCGGTGGGCCGCGATTCTCGGCCGCCGGCGAGGCGGCGTCGAGCGCGTCGCGCCTGTCCAGCGCCGGCGTCGATGTGTGCTCTTTTGCCCGCTGCCCGAGCCGCCCGCGGCGCCGTTTGCTGGCACGCTCGCGCGTCGCACTTCCTTCTTGCCCGAAGCCCATGTCCGCACCCTTCACCGAAGACCAGGCCCGCGCCTACATGCACAAGCTGCTGGCCACCATGAGCCAGGCCGGCGGCTCGGATCTGTTCATCGCCGCCGACTTCCCGCCCAGCATGAAGACGCAGGGAAGCATGAAGCCGCTCACGGCGCAAAAGCTCGGCGCCGACCTCACGCGCATGCTCGCCCACGCGCTCATGAACGAGACCCAGCGCGCCGAATTCGAGAAGGAGATGGAGTGCAACTTCGCCATCTCGATTCCCGGCGTGTCGCGCTTTCGGGTCAACGTGCACGTGCAGCAGCGCTGCGTGAGCATGGTCATCCGGACCATCGCTTCGGAGATTCCCAACTTCGAGAAGCTCAAGCTGCCCGAGGTGCTGAAGGACGTGGTGATGGCCAAGCGCGGCCTGGTGCTCGTGG
>CAXSEJ010000281.1:0-2871 GCA_964236395.1 uncultured Rhizobacter sp. | reverse complement strand
AGGTCTCGTGGCCGACGGCCTTGGGCGCGGTCTGGACGATGCCGGCGTCGGGGTGCGCTTCCATGGCCCGCACCAGCGTCGTGAGGCACTCGCCCGTCATGATGCTGTCGGCATCGAGGACGACGAAGTAGCGGTAGGCAGCGCCCCAGCGGCGGCAGAAGTCGGCGACGTTGCCGGTCTTGCGCCTGGTGCGCAGGCGCCGCCAGCGGTAGTGCACTCGAAGCGAGGACGCGTCGGCACCACGGGCGACGCGTGAGGAGAGGTCGGCCCAGGCCGCCTGCTCGGCGGCAAGGGTGTCGGGCTCGGACGTGTCGCTGAGGATGAAGACGTCGAAGTGCGCCGACTCACCCGTGGCAATGAGCGAATCGACCGTGGCCGACAGCCCGCCGAAGACCGTGGGCACGTGCTCGTTGCAGATGGGCATGACGATGGCCGTGCGTGCCTGCGCCGACAGCGGCCGAACGGGTTCGCTCGCCAGCCCGCGCATCAACGGGCTGCGACCCGGCCCGCGAAGCAGCACCCAGGCGCCCAGAACACCGGTCCAGAAGCCGGCCGAGATCCATGCGAACAGCACGCCGAAGAGGACGAGCAGGCCCTTCTCGGCGAACGACACGCCATGCTGGGGCAACACTTCGGCCATCGCCATGGTGCCCACGTAGGCGCCGAGAAGAACGAGCATCAGCAGCAGCACACGGCGCACTTTCGGCCACTGCCGGCCGAAGCTCGACGGCAGCGGGCGCTCGTTGCGGCGGCCGAACAGGCCGCGCAGCGCGCGGCCGACCGGCGCGCCGGCCCAGCGCTCGGCGACCATGGAGCGGCGAACGAGCGGGGGATGCGCGGAGGCCTTCCCGGTCATGGCTTGTCGGTCTCGGCTGGCAGGATGTAGCTCCATGTCTCGCTGAGGGTCGCGGTCTGCTGTTTGAGATAGGCGCGCAGCTCGACCGGGCGGGCAGCGTCGATGCGGCGGAACCGAACGTTCATGCGCCAAGCCCCGCTCACAGGATTCTTGAACAGGTTGCGCTCGCGAATTTCGGCATTCGCATCGGCCCAGATCACCGGTTCGACCTCCGCCGACGGCGCCACAGCCCGCAAGCTGGGGCCGTCGAAGTCGACGACAAGGTTGACCTCGCCGTCGGGGCGCTTCACGAAGCCCCGGCCGCGCCTGGTCTGGGCCACCCAGCCGAGCTGAGCAGGCACCGTGCCGGCCGCCTGCCAGCGAATGCGGTAGGCCAGCTCGATCGGCTTGCCGGCAACGACCGGCGCCTGCGAGACCCAGTACGCGACGATGTTGTCGTTGGTCTCGTCGGGTGTCGGGATCTGCACCAGCTCGACACGGCCGGCGCCCCAGTTTCCGGTGGGCTCGATCCAGGCGCTCGGCCGGCGCTCGTACTGCGCCTCCGGGTCTTCGTAGCTGGACGGAGCGCGGTCGCGCTGCATCAGGCCGAAGCCCTTGGGGTTGGTGAGCCCGAACGAGGTGACCAGCAGGCGGCGCGGGTTCACCAGCGGGCGCCAGATCCATTCGCCGGTGGCCGACTGGATCGACAGTCCGTCGGAGTCGTGGACCTCCGGCCGGTAGTCGTCGCGGCCGGGCTGGTTCTCGCCGAAGGTGAACATGCTGGTCAGCGGCGCCAGGCCGAGCTTGGCGATCTTCTCGCGTGGGAACAGCCGCGCCGTCACCTGCATCTGCGTCTCGATGCCAGGAGTCAGCACGAAGCGGTAGGCACCGGCGATGCGGCGTGAATCGAGCAGGGCGTAGACCGTCAGCGAGACGGCGCCCGGCCGCGGGCGTTCGACCCAGAACTCGACGAAGCGCGGAAATTCCTCGCCCTCCGCCGTGGCGGTATCGACCGCCAGGCCGCGCCCCGAGAGCCCGTACAGATGCCCTTTGCCGACGGCCCGGAAGTAGCTGGCGCCCTGGAACACGAGGACCTCGTCCTTGTAGCCCGGCTTGTTCACGGCGTAGTGGACCCGAAAGCCGTTGAAGCCCAGGCCCCGGAGCTTGCTCGCGTCGATGCGGTTGCGGCCGTAATCGAACAGGGCCGGGTCGAACGGCACCTCGCGCTCGCCGGAGGCCTCGATCACGTTGATGCGCACCGGCTCCGGCACCGCCCTGCCCTGGTGGAAGAACATCAGCTCGAAGGGCAGCTTCTCGGCGTGCCAGAGCGCCTTCTCGGTGCGAAAGCGGATGTCGCGGTAGCCGTCGTAGTCGAGATCGACAAGCTCGGCCGGCAGCTTGACGACCGGCGGCTTGTACGGCTGGGCAGCCAGCCGATTCGCGCGCGCGGCGACCTCGTCGAGGCCGAAGCCGTGCGCCGCGGGCCCGGCCAGCAGGCACGCCACGGCCAGGATCAGGCGTAAGAAGGAGGAGATCGACAAGGAGTGGGGCGGCTCATGCTCGCATCGGTGGCCCAAAACGGAGCGCCCGACGGGGGCGCCGTCGGGCAAGCAAGTGAGGGACCCGCCGCGACTCGACGCCCGGGGGGAGTGGGAGACGACCTCAGCCGTGCTTGCGATCGAAGAACTGCTCGTCCTCGGTCGAGCCCTTCAGCGCCGCGGTGGAGGCGTCGCGCTCGATGGTGGTGGTCACCGCGTCGAAGTAGCCGGTGCCGACCTCGCGCTGGTGCTTCACCGCGGTGAAGCCCTTTTCGGCCGCCGCGAACTCGGCTTCCTGCAGCTCGACGAAGGCGGTCATGCTGCTCCGCGCGTAGCCGTGCGCCAGGTTGAACATCGAGTAATTGAGGCTGTGGAAGCCGGCCAGCGTGATGAACTGGAACTTGTAGCCCATCGCCCCGAGCTCGCGCTGGAACTTGGCGATGGTCGCGTCGTCGAGGTTCTTCTTCCAGTTGAAGCTCGGCGAGCAGTTGTACGCGA
>CAXSEJ010000280.1:0-2880 GCA_964236395.1 uncultured Rhizobacter sp. | reverse complement strand
CCACCGCGCCGGCGGGCTCGATGCCCAGCAGCTGCAATACGTGAACCAGGTCGAGAGCGGCTACGCCAAGCGGATCTTCGAGCTGCTCGAGCCGATCGTCGGCCGCGACAACCTGCGCGCTTCGGTCACCGCCGACATCGACTTCTCGCAGACCGAGGCGACCTCGGAAGAGTTCAAGCCGAACAAGGGCGCCGACGCCAGCATCTCGATCCGCAGCGAGCAGACCTCCGACGCCGGCAGCGGCGCCGGTGCCGGTGCGCTGCCGAGCGGCGTGCCCGGCGCCGCCTCGAACCAGCCGCCCATCGCCGCGACCGCACCGCTGACGGGCGCCTCGCAGCCGCTGCAGGCCGCACCTGTGGCCAGCGCAGGCACCGCCGGCGCGGGCGGCGCGGGCCGCCGCGAGGCGGTGACCAACTACGAGGTCGACAAGACGGTGCGCGTCACGCGCAACGCCAGCGGCACGGTCAGGCGCCTGAACGCCGCCGTGGTGGTGAACAACCGATCGGTGGTCGACGCCAAGGGCAAGACCACGCACGTGGCACTCGGCAGCGAGGAGATCGAGAAGCTCACCGCCCTGGCCCGCGAGAGCATCGGCTTCAGCAAGGAGCGCGGCGACTCGTTGAAGGTGATCAACGCGCCGTTCCGCATCGAGACGAGCACGCCGACGGAGACGCCGCTGTGGAAGCAGCCGGAGATCCTCGACGTGGTCCGCGTCGTCGCCCTGCCGGCCGCCCTCGCCGTCGTCGCGCTGCTCGTCTTCTTCGGCCTGATCCGGCCCGGCATGAAGGCGGTGATCGCCGCTGCGCCGCGCCGCCTTGCCGCGCCGGCCGGCCCCCAGCTGCGCGAGGTGGCGGACGACCCGAACACCCTGCCGCTGATCGCCGCGCCGGTCGTGAACGAACGCCTGGAGGGCGCGCGTCGAATGGCACGGGAAAATCCGGCCGCGGTCGCCGGCATCCTGCGCAGCTGGGTCGACGGCGAAGCCGCCGTCCCGACGCGCTGACCGGTCATGAACGAGACCGGCCTCGAGAACTCGGCGATCCTGCTGATGTCGCTCGGCGAGGAAGACGCCGCCGAGGTGCTCAAGCACCTGACGCCCAAGGAAGTGCAGGGCATGGGCCAGACCATCGCCCGCCTGAAGACCGTGCCGCGCGACCGCATGGACGAAGTGCTCGCCGCGTTTTCGACGCTGGCTTCCGACAACGCCTCACTGGTGTCCGATACCGACGAGTACGTTCGCTCGGTGCTGCGCAAGGCGCTCGGCAACGACAAGGCCGAACTGCTGATCGACCGCATCCTGCAGAACTCCGACGTCACCGGCATCGAGGCGCTGAAGTGGATGGAGGCGAGCGCCGTCGCCGAACTGCTGCGCAACGAGCACCCGCAGATCGTGGCCGCCGTGCTCGTGCACCTCGGCGTGGACCAGGCCTCGTCGGTGCTGAGGCTGTTCACCGAGCGCCACCGAAACGAGGTGATGGTGCGCGTGGCCACGCTCGACGGCATTCAGCCGTCCGGTCTGAAGGACCTGAACGAGGTGATGTCGACATTGCTTTCGGGCAGCGACCGCATCCGCAAGTCGTCGCTCGGCGGCGCCAAGGCGGCGGCCGAGCTCCTCAACCTCCTCGGCACGAGCCTCGAAACCTCGGTGCTCGACTTCATCCGCGAGGCGGACAACGATCTGGCCCAACAGGTGATGGACAACATGTTCAGCTTCGAGGACCTGGTCAAGATCGACGACAAGGGCATCCAGGCGCTGCTCAAGGAGCTGCAGACCGAATCGCTGGTCATCGTCCTCAAGGCGGCGCCGGTCGAGCTGCGCGAACTGATCTGTCGCAACATGTCGACGCGTGCCAGTGCGACGCTGCGCGAAGAGCTCGAGACCCGCGGCCCGGTGCGCGTGGCCGAGGTCGAGAGCGAGCAGAAGGAGATCCTGAAGGTCGTCCGTCGTCTCGTCGAGGAAGGCGTGATCATCGTCGGAGGCGGCGGTGACGACGAGTTCGTCTAAGCTGCTCCGCAACGTGCCGCCACCGGCCGGCTCGGCCGCGAGCCGGGCCTCGTTCCAGGCCCGCTTCATCCCGCGCGAGGAGCTCGGCGGCTTCGCGGCATGGTCGCCCGGCGAGCTCGGCAATGCCGGTGCCGATGCCCATGCCGGCGCCACCGGCCCGGGCGGCGTGGAGCGACGCCGCGAGCCGCCGGAAGACGTCCTCGCCCGCCACGCCGCCGAGCTGCGCCAGGCGCGCCAGGGCGGCTACCAGGACGGCTACCGCGACGGCCTCGTCGCCCTCGAGGGATTCAAGCAGAGCTTCGCGCAGCAGAGCACGCAGCAGATCGGCGTGCTCGTCGCCTCCGTCGGCGATCAGCTCGACGCGCTGCAGCAGGCGATGGCCGACGCGATCGCGGCCACGGCCGTGCGCCTGGCCCGCCAGATCGTGCGCAGCGAGCTCGCCGAGCGGCCCGGGGCCGTGGCCAGCGTGGCCGCCGAGGCGCTCGAGACGCTGCTGCTGAGCGCGCGCCACATCACCCTGCGCGTGCACCCCGACGACCACGCGCTCGTCGTCCAGGGCGCGGCCGACGTGATCGCGGCGCGCGGCGCCCGCCTCATCGGCGACCCGGCCATCAGCCGCGGCGGCTGCCGTGTCGACTCCGACATCGGCAGCGTCGATGCCAGCGTCGAGGCGCGCTGGCACCGCGCCACCGCGGCGCTCGGCGTCGATCAGCCAGGGGCCGGGCGGTGACGCCGCTCTCGCCTGCCGCGCCCCGAACCGGCACCGAGCAGTGGCAGCGCTACCTCGCCGACCTGCAGACGCTGGCCGGCGACGTCCAGCCGCTCGAGACCCAGGGCCTGCTCGTGCGCGTGACCGGCCTGGTGCTCGAAGCCGC
>CAXSEJ010000279.1:0-2912 GCA_964236395.1 uncultured Rhizobacter sp. | reverse complement strand
GATAGCGCGCGATCAACGCGCTCGCTGCCTTTCGGAGAAGCTCGGCTTGTCGTTCGTTGCAGGACGCCAGGAGCTCTCCCTGGCGCGCCTCGACCGCATCGAGTGCCGCTTTGGCCGCCGCCACGAGCGCGGCCCGGCGTGCCTGGCGCGGCTCGTTTCCAGGATCTGCGCGCAGGCCGCGCAGCAAGGGCCGCAGGCCCACTGCGCCCAGCAGCAGCGAAGACAGAACGACACCGACAACGACCTCGATCAACAACTGCCGCTCGGGAAACGGCGATCCGTCGGGCATCGACTTCGGCAGCGACAGGATGGCGGCGAGTGCGATCGCACCGCGCAGGCCGCCGAGCGAGGCGGCACACACCGCACGCAGGCCCGGCCAGCGCCAGTCGAGACGTTTGCGACGTGCGAGCCAGCCTTCGACCGGCAAGGACGCGCAGACCCAGACGAAACGCAGCGCAATCAATGCCAGCGTGACGGCACCGATCAGCAGCAGAAGCTTGGCGGTTCCGGGGGATGAGGCGCCCGCGTGCATCTCGCTGCGGATGCTGATCGGCACGTAGAGGCCGAGCAAAAGGAAGATCAAGCCGTTGAAGACGAACTCGACCATGCCCCAGACGAATCGGCCTTGGGTGCGCTGCACTGCGCCGCCACGGCGTGCGAACCCGGTGCTGTCCATCGCCAGCCCGGCCGCCACCGCCGACAGGATGCCGGACGCGCCGAAATGCTCCGCGAGCATGTAGGCAGCGATCGGCAGCAACAGCATCAGCAGGCTCTCGGTCGCGGTGTCACCGTCGGCCCGGCCGCCGACGAAGCGCAGCGTCCAGTCGAAGACGAGCGCCAGGACCGCACCGATCGCCAGGCCGCCCAAGGCCACGGCGAGCAGGCCGAACGTGGCCGATCCGAGCGAAAACACGCCGGTCAGTGCAGCGGCGAGAGCGAACTTGAACGCAACCAGGCCCGTGGCGTCGTTGAGCAGCGCCTCGCCCTGCAGGATGCTGCCGAGCCGGGCCGGCATCTTCGCGCCCGCGGTGATGGCCGCAAGGGCGACCGCATCGGTCGGAGAGAGCGCGGCGGCCAGCGCGAACGCCGCCGCGAGCGGAACTGCCGGGACGAGCCAGTGGACCATGGTGCCCACGCCGACGATCGTGAACAGAACCAGGCCGAGCGAAAGCAGGATGACCGGCCTGCGGTTGCGAAGCAGTTCCTGTTTGGGAATGCGCCATGCGTCGACGAACAGGAGCGGCGGAATGAAGAGGAGCAGAAACAGCTCGGGCTCGAACTCGAGGTGCAGGCCGTCGGCCGGCCAGCCGACGAGCGCGCCGATCCCGATCTGGACGAATGGCGTGGGTACGGCCACGTGCCGCGTGACGATGCCGGAAAGTGCAAGCAGGGCCAGTAAAAGGAGGCACAGACGGGCGGTTTCCATACCGGTGAACTCGTTCATTGGCGGGATTCGTGCCGGGCGTGTCGATTGCTGCAGCCGGCGCGGGTCAGTCGGGTTCCCTGACGACGCCCGACGATGGGAGTTCGTCATGTTGTTCGCTCTGCTGGGCTTTTTCAAACCCGGCGTCGACACTGCGCCGGATCGGCTTCAGGGCGACGTCAACGAATACCTGGGGCAACCCTTCGTGCATCTTCGGCTGGGTGGCCTCTTGCGCGATGAGGCAGGTCGAAGGGTCGGCACGATGATTCTCATGCAGGCGGAGAGCTTTGCCCGGGCGACCGCCTTTGCCAAATCCGACCCGTACTTCGCTTCGCAGCTTTATGAGCGAGTAGAGGTTGTGGAGTACGTGCTGGAAGTTGGCCGGCTCGACTGACCCTTGCCCGGCTCAAGCGATTGCAAGACGCTGGCGCAGTCTGTCCAGCACCCAACGGCCGGCAGGGCCCAGCGTGAGGTCTCGCCGGTGGGCTGCGTAAATGGTGAGCCCCTCACGGGGCGTCGGATCGTCGTCGATCCTGATCGTGACCAACTTTGCCTCAGCGATGGGAACGGCGATGAGATGCTCTGGCATGCGGCACCACCCGAAACCGGCAAGCAGGAAGTCGAGCCGGCGGCCGAGATCGACAAAGCGCCATAACCGAGCGCTCGAAAGGCCATAGGCCGCACCACCGGGTTCGACCGGATCGGAGAGCACGAGCTGGACGTGCGGCTCCAGGTCGCCGGGCGTTGCGGCGCGTCCGAGCGAGGCCAAAGGATGGCCGGGCGCCACCACCGGCAGCATCGCGATCCGCAGCAGCGGGTAGGCGACGATGTCCTCCGGAACTGCTGGGAGCAGCAGGCAGATGGCGAGCGCCGCCGAGCCGCTGCGCAGGCGCCGCAGCGAGCCGCCCAAGCCCTCGGTCGAGAAGCTGACCGGAAGGTGGGGGAAGGTCTCGCTCAGCGCACGCAGGCTGTCGATCAGCGGCGCGGTCGGCACCAGCGGGTCGATCGCGAGCGACAGTTCGGCTTCGACTCCCTGCCGTGTCCCGGCCGCCACCGCCTCGAAGCGTGCGGCGCTGGCCAGCACCAGCCTTGCCTGATCGACGAGGGCCCGGCCGGCTTCGGTGAGCTGCGGCTGATGAGCGCTGCGGTCGAACAGCGCCACGCCCTGCATCGATTCCAGCGTCGCAATCGCCTGGCTCATCGCCGACTGGACGCGACCGAGCTTTCGCCCCGCGGCGGAAAAGCTACCGGTGTCGGCGATCGCCACCAGCACGCGCAACTGGTCGAGGCTGAGGCTACCGATCATGCTTCATCATCTCCGCCGATGGAGATGATCATAATTTGATCGCTTGTGGAGAGCGGCGGCCGAACCTAGATTTGGCCGTATGCAACCGACTTACTTCATCAATCACGGAGGCGGCCCCTGCTTCTTCCTCGACCCCGGCCCGATGCGGGACACCTGGGCCGAGCTGGAAGGGTATCTCCGCGG
>CAXSEJ010000278.1:0-2919 GCA_964236395.1 uncultured Rhizobacter sp. | reverse complement strand
AACTACCGAGCCGGCCGCGCCGCAAACGCGTCGAGCGCCAGCGCCAGCGAATCGACCAGCGTCTTCCTGACCGCCGGCCACGCCGGCCCGCCTGCCTCGACGTAGCGCTGGTTCAGCTCGAGCTCGATGCCGACGTAGCGCTCGGGCGGGTGCTTGCGCCGGAGCACCATCGTCACGCCGTCGCTGGTGCCGAGGTAGGGGTAGTTGCGGCGCAGCCGCAGTGCCGGATCGATGCGCCTGATCGCGTTCAGCCACTCGCCGGCCAGCGCCACCTCGCCCTGCCGCGCCGGGTCGTACAGCAGGCCGATGTCGGCGCTGCGCACGTGGCCGTTCAGCTCGGGCGTGAAGCTGTGCGAGGCGATGTGGACGACGCGTTCGCCAGCGGCGACGAGCTCGGCCACGGCCGCGTCGACCTTCTGCCGATGCGGGTGGTAGTAGACGCGCAGGATCTCGCGCCGCTCGGCGAGCGAGAGGTGGCGCGTGGCCTCCGAGTGCAGCTCCGGGTTGCCGACCGAACGGTTGAGGTCGACGAGCAGGCGCGTCGTCGTCTCGAAGTAGAGCGGCGCGGCGAAGCGCTCGACCATCTCGTGGGCGAGAAGCAGCGCGCCCGGGTCCCAGCCGCGGTGCGTCGGCAGCAGGTGGTCGTGCTCGGCGAAGAGCGGGCGGTAGGCTTCGGGCACGTCGTTGCCGGCGTGCTCGCAGGTGAGGATCAGGCGGTCCACGGGCAGGTCTCGGTGATGCGCGCCGACTATACGTTCGGGCTCGCGGGCGCCTGGGCGCGACGAGGCCCGATGCCCCGGCCCGACCGCTGGCACGTGCCTTGCGTTGGCTGCGCACCATGCGCGTGCTCGTCGTCTACTGCCACCCGGTGGAAACCAGCTTCCACGCGGCGCTGCACCGGCAGGTGGTCAACAACCTCGAGGCAGCCGGCCACACGGTCGACGACTGCGACCTCTACGCCGAAGGCTTCGATCCGGTGCTCTCGCGCGAAGAGCGCCTCGGCTACCACGACGTGCCGGCCAACCAGGTGCCGCTCGCCGGCCACGTCGCGCGGCTGCGCAGCGCCGAGGCGATCGTGTTCTGCTTTCCCACCTGGTGCTTCGGCCTGCCGGCGATGCTGAAGGGCTATTTCGATCGCCTCTTCATGCCCGGCGTCGCCTTCGACCTGAGCGACCCGCGCAACGTGCGGCCGATGCTCACGCACATCCGCCGCATCGCCGCCGTGGTCACCTATGGCCGGCCGCGCTGGACCGCCTGGTACATGGGCGACCCGCCGCGCAGGATCATCACCCGCTACCTGCGCCGCCTCACCGGCAACACGGCCCGCGTCGACTTCCACGCATGCTATCACCTGAACGTCGCCACGGCGCCGCGCCTCGAGCGCTTCATGGGCCGGGTCGGGCAGGCGATGGCGCGCTTCGCCTGAGCAAGGACTT
Source organism: uncultured Rhizobacter sp. (assembly GCA_964236395.1). GTDB lineage: Bacteria > Pseudomonadota > Gammaproteobacteria > Burkholderiales > Burkholderiaceae_C > Schlegelella_A. The sequence goes on along the minus strand of CAXSEJ010000278.1, from coordinate 1,483 downwards.
GCCATGATGCACGGCTACCTTCCGGCGCACCGCTTCCTGCCCTACCTGAGCTGGACGGAAATCGCCGCCCTGCCCGACCGCGAGAACACGGTCATCGTGCTGCCCGTCGGCGCCATCGAGCAGCACGGGCCGCACCTGCCGTGCGCGGTCGACAGCATCATCTCCGCCGGCGTGCTCGGCAAGGCGCTCGAGCGCCTGCCGGCCGAGGTGCGCGCGTTCGGCATGGCACCCATCACCTACGGCAAGTCGGACGAGCACCTGCACTTCCCCGGCACCATGACGCTCACGGGCCCGACGCTGCTGGCCACCGTCACCGAGATCGGCGAGTCGGTCTACCGCGCCGGCTTTCGCAAGCTCCTGCTCGCCAACGGCCACGGCGGCCAGCCGCAGGTGCTCGAGATGGCGGCGCGCGAGCTGCGCCTGCGCCACGGCGACTTCGTCATCGTGCCGTTCCACGTCTCGCGGCTGCCCAATGCCTCGGCCAAGTACATCTCCGACACCGAGCGCCGGCTCGCCATGCACGCCGGCCACTCCGAGACCGCGCTGCTGCTCGCGCTCGCGCCCGAGACCGTGCACATGGATCGCGCCGTGGCCAACGTGCCGCCGGTGTTCCCCTCGAAGATCCTCTCCGGCGACGGCCGACCGGCCTGCGCCTGGACGGCGCGCGACTTCGGGCCGAGCGGGATCATCGGCGACCCGCTCGGCGCCACCCGCGAGCAGGGCGAGGACATCCTCGACACGCTCTCGGCCAGCTGGGTCGAGGCGATCACCGACCTGTTCCGCATGCAGTGGGTCGTGCGCGAGGCCGAGTCGTGGGGCCACGGCCACCAGCACGGCCACATCGAGCAGTCGCTATAGGTCGCGGCGCCGCCCGACCCCCGCCTTCTTCCCTTCGATCCACGACCAGCGAGGTCTTCATGACATCACGCCGCGCCCGCGCCCTGCTCTCGGCCGCCTTCGGCCTCCTCGCCGCCGCCGGCGCGCAGGCCCAGGACAGGTTCACCTACATGACCAACTGGTACGCCCAGGCCGAGCACGGCGGCTTCTACCAGGCGGTGGCCACCGGGATCTACAAGAAGTACGGGCTCGACGTCACGGTCAAGATGGGCGGGCCGCAGGTCAACATCATGCAGCTCATGGCCGCCGGCCAGAGCGACTGCATCATGGGCTCGAGCGACCTGCAGATGATGATCGCGCGCAACGGCGGCCTGCCCGTCGTCACGCTCGCGGCGGTGTTCCAGAAGGACCCGCAGGTGCTCATCGCCCACGAGGACGTGAAGGGCTTCGAGGACATGAAGGGCAAGACCATCCTCATCGCGCCGACGGCGGCGCGCGGCTACTGGCTGTGGCTGAAGAACAAGTACGGCTTCACCGATGCGCAGATGCGCCCCTACACCTTCAACATCCAGCCGTTCGTGGCCGACAAGAACACGGTGCAGCAGGGCTACCTCACCTCCGAGCCGTTCGCGGTGCAGAAGGCCGG
>CAXSEJ010000277.1:0-2935 GCA_964236395.1 uncultured Rhizobacter sp. | reverse complement strand
GCGTGGGCCGAGATCGAGCCGTTGTTGATGATCCTGCCGCCGCGCGGCGACTGGCTCTTCATCAGCACGAAGGCCTGCTGGGTGCACAGGAACACGGCGGTGAGGTTGATGTCGACCACCGTGCGCCACTGCTCGATGGTGAGCTCTTCGAGCGGGATCGGCGGCGCGCCGGTGCCGGCGTTGTTGAAGAGCACGTCGAGGCGGCCGAAGGCTTCCTTCGTCGCCGCGAAAAGCGCCTTCACGGCCGTCGGGTCGGTGGCATCGGTCGGCACCACGAGCATGCGGTCGGCGCCGGCGCCGGCGGCGCTGCGGGTCGCTTCGAGGGCATCGGCACGCCGGCCGGCGAGGACGACGTGAAAGCCGGCGCCGAGCAGCGCGAGCGCCGAGGCGCGGCCGATGCCGCTGCCGGCGCCGGTGACGAGGGCGACCTTGTTCATGGACGGTTCTCCGGGTCGGGATCGGACGGTCGAGCGGCTGGCTGGCGGGACTCCGCAGTATCGGCTTCGGCGAAGCAGCCGGCGTAGGTGAACCACAGGCTGGCGTAGAAGACCGTCGCCATCGCGAGCATCAGCGGCGTGCCGACAAAGGCGTAGAACTGCGGCCCGAGCACGGCCACGCCGATGCCGGAGGCGACGACGAAGCCGACTGACAGCGCGCTCCAGACCAGACCGAACAGGGCGAACGCGCCGCGGTTTCGCCAGATGGCGACGGTGCTGAAGAACAGTGCCCGGGCCCAGCTCTGGCCGCCCCAGAAGACGAGCGCCGGCGCATGCCAGAACGGCACCGCGAGCAGGCTCACCATCGTGAGCCAGAAGATCACCGCGAACTGCATCCGGCCGTTGCCCAGGCGCGCCATCGTCTCTTCCTGGCTGGCCTTGCCGTCGCGCATGGAGTCGACCAGGTCGCCGAACGCGCCGCCGTCGACCGCCGCGCTGACGAGGTAGACGGTCAGGGCGGCGAGCAGGTAGGCCAGGCCGAGCTTGATCAACGCGACCAGGCGTGGCCGGCCGGCCCGCGCGATGCGGGTGAAGGCGCCCGGCATCGGCGAGCTGCCCTCGGTGACGAGCCGGGAGGCGATCATGAAGACGAGCGAGCCGACCGGCGCCACCATCAAGAGCAGCAGCGAGCCGATCAGCGGCATCGAGCGCATGACGACGAAGACGAAGAGGCAGGCCGCGAACAGCGCGGCGAAGCCGAGCGGCTGGCGCAGGAAGACCTGCGCACCCCTGCGCACCCAGGCCGCGCCCTCGCGCGCTGGCGCCTGCTGCAGCCTCATGCCAGCGCACCTGGCCGACCGGCGGGATGCCACGGCGACTCGCGCCGCTGCCGCAGGACGCGCTCGAAGTGCGTCGGGTCGTGCGCGGTGAGGAGGACGGCGCTGCGCGGCAGGTGCACGTCCCACAGGCGTGACAGCCAGAAGCGGAAGGCGGCGGCGCGCATCAGCGCCGGCAGCAGCCGCAGCTCCGTCGGGTCGAGCGGGCGATGGCCAGCGTAGGCGCCGACGAAGACGCCGGCCCGGTCTTCGTCGAGGCGGCCGGACGCGAGGTCGATGCACCAGTCGTTGAGCGCGACCGCGATGTCGTAGAGCAGGCAATCGGTGGCGGCGAAGTAGAAGTCGAAGACGCCGGCGACCTCGTCGCCGACGAACATGATGTTGTCGCGGAAGAGGTCGCCGTGGACGACGCCGCGCGGCAGGGCCGCCAGCGCCGCCGAGGCGCCGAGCTGGCGCTGGAAGGCGAGCTCGTCGCTCATCAGCTCGGCCTGGCCCGGCGCCAGGTGCGGCAGCACGACCGGCACCGTTTCGTTCCACCAGGCGAGGCCGCGAAGGTTCGGCTGCTCGGCGGCGAAGTCACGGCCGGCAAGGTGCAACTTCGCCAGCACGGCGCCGACGCGCGCGCAGTCGGTGGCGTCGGGGGCGAGGCGGTGGTCGCCGGGCAGTCGGTCGACGACCGCCGCCGGCTTGCCCGCCAGCCGGAGCAGGAGCGAGCCGCTGGCGTCGGCGTGCGGCGCCGGCACCGGCACGCCGCGATCGGCGAGGTGCTTCATCAAGCCGAGGTAGAACGGCAGCGCCTCGGCGCCGAGGCGCTCGAACAGCGTCAGCACGTAGCGGCCGGTGCTCGTCGTGGCGAAGTAGTTGGTGTTCTCGATGCCGCCGGCACACGGGGTGAGCTCGCGCAACTCGCCGATGCCGAGGCCGGCGACCAGCCGGGCCGCGTCGCTGAAGGGCACCTCGGTGTAGACCGCCATCCGTGAATCGAAAAGTCCTTGCGGGCAGCGGCGCGGTTCAGAAACGAAAGACGTTCCAGACGCGCTTGCCGGCCGAACCGCGCGAGGCACCGGCGCCATCGGCCAGGTCCGGCGCACCCTCGCCGGTGAGCACCTGATAAGCCGGCGCGCGGCCTTTCGGGTCGACCGTGATGTGCTGCAGCCGGCCGCGTACACGCAGCTCCTCGATGCGCACGCGGCCATCTTCGATCACGGTGCGCCTGACGGCCGGCTCGCCCGCGCCGGCCGGTGCCTCGGGCGCCGCCAAGGCCGCGTCGTCGGCGTCGGCGGCGTGTGCCGGCGCCACGACGAGGCTCGCCGCGAAGGCGCCGAACGAGAGCGTCAAAGCCAGCGCGAAAGCCGAACGACGGGCTGATTTCATCGAGGCATTCTAGGTCGGCACCGGGGCGCTCGCGGTACCCCTTCCTTCACAATGCCCCGATGGTGGACAGGACCCTTTTGCTCGTCGACGGCTCGAGCTATCTCTACCGCGCGTATCACGCACTGCCCGACCTGCGCGGCCCCGGCGGGGTGCCGACCGGGGCGATCCGCGGCGTCGTCTCGATGATGAAGCTGCTGCGCGAGCAGTACCCGTCGGCGCATGGCGCGTGCGTGTTCGACGACAAGGGCAAGACCTTCCGCGACGACTGGTACCCCGAGTACAAGGCCA
>CAXSEJ010000276.1:0-2936 GCA_964236395.1 uncultured Rhizobacter sp. | reverse complement strand
TAGGCCTCCCGCTTCCAGACTGCACGGGAACAACCTATTGACCATCAACAGCTAGAGCAGCGAAGCCATCTTCGCGGCTGCCGCCCGCAGCGCCGGCAGCCGCGTCTGCGCCGAACGCAGGCTCATGCGCGCCACCGGCGCGTGCACGGCGATCGCGGCGCGCACCGCGCCGCCAGGGTCGCGCACCGGCACCGCGACGGCGATGAGGCCGGCCACGAACTCCTCGCGGTCGCACGCGTGGCCGGCGAGCGCGATGGCGTCGCACTCGGCGCGCAACGCCTTTGCCGTGGTGAGCGTGTTGGCCGTCATGCGCGGCAGCGACAGGCGGGCGATCAGCGCGTCGCGCTCGGGCTGGCGCTGCGAGGCGAGAAACAGCTTGCCGCTCGCGGTGCAGTGCAGCGGCACGTGCGAGCCGACGTCGAGGGTCAGGCGCAGCGGCCACGGCGCCTCCACGCGGTCGAGGTAGAGCACGCCGACGCCGTCGAGCGTGGTGAAGTTGCAGGTCTCGCCGATGGTCGCCACCAGCTCGGCGAGCACCTGGTGGCGCAGGCCGCGTGCGGTGCCGTGGTTGAGCGTGTCGTAGGCAAGCCGCTGCAGCGCCGGGCCGGCCGTGAACGAGCGCTCGGCGAAGTCGCGTGCCAGGTGGCCGCCGGCCACGAGCTGCTCGCAGATGCGGTGCGCGCTCGCCTTGGGCAGGCCGAGCCGCTCGGCCAGCTCGGCGAGCGACACCGGACTGCCGGCTCGGGCGACGAGCGCGAGCACCGCGAGGCTGCGTGAGGCCGACGAGGAGACGGCTGAATCCACCGACAAGGAGCCGGCCGGCTCCGCCAGCGCCGAAGCGGCGGTCTTCTTGGCCGATCGCACGGGTGTCTTGGACATCGGGTAAACCTCCAAAAACGGAACGTTGCGTTCCGAAAGATGCGAGCCTAGTATTGCGCGATTCATCGCAGATTCCATGCCGACCACGCCCACGACAAGCGAAGAGGAGTTCGACTACATCGTCGTCGGTGCGGGCTCGGCGGGGTGCGTGCTGGCCGCCCGCCTGTCCGAAGATCCGGCCACGCGCGTGCTCCTCCTCGAGGCCGGCCCGGCGGACCGCTCGCTCTGGATCCACCTGCCCATCGGCTACGGCAAGACCATGTGGGACGACAAGGTCAACTGGCGCTTCCACACCGAGCCCGACCCGGGCATGAACGACCGCCGCATCTACTGGCCGCGTGGCAAGACCCTGGGCGGCTCGAGCTCGATCAACGGGCTCATCTACATCCGCGGCCAGCGCGAGGACTACGACCACTGGGCCGGCCTCGGCAATGCCGGGTGGAGCTATGCCGACGTGCTGCCCTACTTCATCAAGTCGGAAGGCAACGTCCGCGGCGGCTCCGCCTTCCACGGCGCCGGCGGCCCTCTGCGCGTGTCCGACATCGGCAGCCGCGACCCGCTGATCGACGCCTTCATCGCCGGCGCCGGCGAGCTGGGCGTGCCGGCCACCGACGACTTCAACGGCGCCGCCCAGGAAGGTGCCGGCTACTACCAGCTCAACACCTCGAAGGGCTGGCGCTGGAGCACCGCGCGGGCCTACCTGGCGCCGGCGCGGCGCCGGGCCAACCTCAAGGTCGAGACCGGCGCGTTTGCCGCCGGCATCGAGTTCGCCGGCCGGCGCGCCAGTGGCGTGCGCTTTCGCCAGGGCGGCGCGATGAGGCTGGTGCGCGCGCGCGCCGCGGTGCTGCTCGCGGCCGGCTCGATCCAGTCGCCGCAGCTGCTGCAGCTCTCCGGCGTCGGGCCCGCGCCCTTGCTGGCCAAGCACGGCATCGCCGTCGTGCACGAGTCGCCCGGCGTCGGCGAGAACCTGCAGGACCACCTGCAGATCCGCATCACCTACGAGTCGACGCGGCCGACCACCAACGACCAGCTCGCGACCTGGCACGGCCAGGCCCGGCTCGGCCTGCAGTGGCTGGTGCGGCGCAGCGGTCCGCTCGCCGTCGGCATCAACCAGGGCGGCTGCTTCATGCGCGCCCTGCCGGCGGAGGCGAGCACGCCCGACATCCAGTTCCACGTCGCCACGCTCTCGGCCGACATGGCCGGCGGCAAGGTGCACCCGTTCTCCGGCTTCACCTTCTCCACCTGCCAGCTGCGGCCGGAGTCGCGCGGCGACGTGCGCATCCGCTCGAGCGACCCTTTCGAGGCGCCGGCCATGCGCGCCAACTACCTGGCCACCGACCTCGACCGCCGCACGACCGTGGCCGGCGTGAAGGCAGCCCGTGCGATCGCGGCCTCGCGAGCCATGCGCCCCTTCGTGAAGCGCGAGGTCAAGCCGGGCCCGGACGCGGCCGACGACGACGCGCTGCTCGAGTTCTGCCGCGATCACGGCGCCACCATCTTCCACCCCAGCGGCACCTGCCGCATGGGAACGGGCCCGCTCGCGGTGCTCGACGAACGCCTGCGCGTGCGCGGCGTCGAGGGCCTGCGCGTGGTCGACTGCTCGGCCATGCCGACGCTGGTCTCCGGCAACACCAACGCCGCCGCCGTGATGATGGCCGAGAAGGCGGTCGACATGATCCGCGCCGATGCCCGGGCGTGAGCGCGCCCGATCCTGCAATCACGACAACACAAGGGGAGAACTGCGATGAGCACGAGCCAGGCCGCACCTGAAATCCGCGACGAGCGAACGATCCGCCGCGTCGTCTTCTCGGCGCTCGTCGGCGCCACGATCGAGTGGTACGACTTCTTCCTCTACGGCGTCGTCGCCGGCATCGTCTTCAACAAGCTCTACTTCCCGGGCAGCGATCCGGTGGTCGCGACGCTGCTCGCCTACACCACCTTCGCCGTCGGCTTCGTGACGCGGCCGCTCGGCGGCGTGATCTTCGGCCACTTCGGCGACCGGATCGGCAGGAAGACCATGCTGATCATCACGCTGATGATCATGGGCGTCGCCACCT
>CAXSEJ010000275.1:0-2963 GCA_964236395.1 uncultured Rhizobacter sp. | reverse complement strand
CCATCCAGTAGAACGGGAACAGCAGCACGATCAGGAACACCACGAGCGGCAGGTACACGGTGACCGCGCGGCGTGGCACCGACTCGAGGAACCCCATGCCGCTGGAATCGGAGGTCTTGGCGCTCACTTGTCGGCCCCGCCTTGCTGCCAGGCCCGGCGCTGCAGCCCGAAGAAGCTGAACATGATGCAGGCGAGGAGGAACGGCACCATCGTGATCGCGATCGCCGCGCCTTCGCCGAGGGCGCCGCCGTTGATGCCGCGCTGGAAGGCGAGCGTCGCCATCAGGTGGGTGGCGTTGAGCGGGCCGCCGCGCGTGATCACGTAGATGAGCTGGAAGTCGGTGAAGGTGAACAGCACCGAGAACGTCATCACCACCGCGATGATCGGCGTGAGCAGCGGCAGCGTGACGTGGCGAAACTGCTGCCACGGCGTGGCGCCGTCGATCGCCGAGGCTTCGTAATAGCTCGGCGAGATGGTCTGCAGGCCGGCGAGCAGCGTGATCGCCACGAAGGGCACGCCCCGCCACACGTTGGCCACGATCACCGCGAGGCGCGCGTTCCAGGGCGTGCCGAGGAAGTCGATGTACTTGTCGATGACGCCCATCTTCACCAGCGCCCAGCTGATGATCGAGAACTGCGAGTCGTAGATCCACCAGAAGGCGATCGCCGAGAGCGCCGTCGGCACGATGTAGGGCAGCAGGATGACGGCGCGAAAGAAGGTCTTGAAGCGGATGTTGCGGTTGAGCAGCAGCGCCAGCCAGAGGCCGAGCACGAACTTCAGGATGCTCGCCACCACCGTGTAGAACAGCGTGTTGAAGAGCGCCAGCCGGGTGACGCTGTCGCCCCACAGGAACTGGTAGTTCTCGAGCCCGATCCACTCGCCGGGCCGGCCCACCTTCGCGTCGGTGAAGCCGAGCCACACGCCGAGGCCGAGCGGGTAGGTGAGGAACAGCAGCAGCAGCACCGCGGCCGGGAGCATGAAAAGCAGCCCCAGCGCGTTGCGGTTGTTCTGCAGTCGGTCGAGGAAAGTCATGGCGGCCTGCGAAGGGCTCGCGCAGGCGAGCCCTTCGGGTCAGTTCCGGCGTGGGTCAGACCTTGTAATAGCGTTCGGCGCGCTTCTGCGCACGCTCCATCGCTTCCTTCGGCGTCTTCGACCCGCTGACGCCCTCGGCCACCATGTTGACCATGATGAAGTCGGCGGCGGCACCGGCCGACGCGTAGCCCAGCCTGCCCGCATAGCCGGCCGGGCGCAGGTTCTTGACGGCGTCGCGGTACGGCTCGTTCTTCGGGTCGGCGGTCCAGACGGCGCTCTTCGCATAGGCGGCGAGCGGCGGCGCCACGTAGCCCTGGGCACCGGTCAGCCACGGGTCGAACTGCTCCTGCTCCATCATGAACTGCAGGAACATCTTCGCGGCCTGCGGGTACTTGGTGTACTTCATGACCATCTGGTTGAAGTACAGGTGCGACTCGGTCGGCACCCCGACCGGGCCGACCGGGAAGGAAGCGTGCTGAATGTCGGCGGCCATCTCCTTGACCTTCGGGTCGGCGTTGTTCTTGGCCGCCACGTAGATCGAGATGCCGTTGTTGGTGACCGAGATCTGGCCGTCGAGGAAGGCCTTGTTGTTGTTCGGGTCGAGCCACGACAGCGTGCCCGGGATGAAGGAGGCATAGAGCTGCTGGCCGTACTCGAGGGCCTTCAGCGTCTCCGGGCTGTCGATCACGACCTTGTTGTTCTGGTCGACGAGCTTGCCGCCGAAGGCCCAGACCAGCCAGTTGCACCACAGGCCGTCGCCGGTGGCGTTGCCGAGCGCCATGCCGCCCGGAGTGCCCTTTTCCTTCAGCGCCTTGTAGAGCGCCAGGAAGCCCGCGGTGTCCTTCGGGAAGGTGTCGAAGCCGGCGGCTTTCACCTGGCTCTGCCGGTAGACGATGTAGGAGCCCGCAGCGCCCAGCCCGAGGCCGATCCACTTCTTGCCGTCCGGGCGCAGATAGGCTTCGACCGCCGGGTACCAGCCGCCGTACTTCTTGCCAAGGTACTCGGCCAGGTCGGTGACGTCGAGCAGCTTGTCGGGGTAGAGGTTGGCGTCATCGTTGGTCGACAGGATGATGTCCGGCCCGGCGCCGGTGTTGGCCGCCACCGCGGCCTTCGGGCGGACGTCTTCCCAGCCTTCGTTGTCGACGCGCACCTCGACGCCGGTCTTGTCGGTGAACTTCTTGACGTTGACCATGTAGGCGTCGATGTCGCCCTGCACGAAGCGGCTCCAGCGCAGCACGCGCAGGGTCGCGTCCTTCTCCGGCTTGAGCGTGAGCGCCTGGGCGTTCACCATCGGCGCGAACAGCGCGCCGCCGGTGCCGATGCTGGCCACGGCCGCGGCGCTGGCCGAGCCTTCGAGGAACTTGCGGCGATTGAAGGGCGTGTTGCTCATTTGATGTCTCCTGTCGAAGGGATGAAAGTGGGCCGGCGGCTCAGGCCGCCAGCCGCTGGCCGCTGCCGGCATCGAACAGATGCGCTCGCTGCAGGTCGGGGAGCAGGTGAATGGTGCTGCCGGGCGTGAAGTCGTGGCGCTCGCGAAAGACCGCCGACATCTCGGTGGCGCCGTGGCGGCACGAGACGAAGGTGTCGGCGCCGGTCGGCTCCATCACCACCACGCGGGAGGCGATGCCGCCTTCGCCGGCCAGGCGCAGGTGCTCGGGGCGCGTGCCGAGGACGACCGGCTGGCCGTCGCTGCCACCGGAGCCGAGCGGGGCTTCGAGGCGCGAGCCGTCGCCGAGCTCGAGGCTGGCGCCGCCGCCGCTGCGTCGCAAGGTCGCCGGCACGAAGTTCATCGCCGGTGAGCCGATGAAGCCGGCCACGAACACGTTCGCCGGGCGGTCGTAGAGCTCGAGCGGCGAGCCCATCTGCTCGATGCGGCCGTCGCGCATGACGACGATCTTGTCGCCCATCGTCATCGCCTCGATCTGGTCGTG
>CAXSEJ010000274.1:0-2964 GCA_964236395.1 uncultured Rhizobacter sp. | reverse complement strand
CTCTCGGTCTCGATCAAGAAGCTCGAGGAAGAGCTCGACGTGCGCATCTTCGAGCGCGGCGCCAACGAGGTGAGCGTGACGCCGATCGGCGCCGAGATCGTGCGCCAGGCGCAGGCCGTGATCGAGGGCGCGGCCGAGATCCGGGAGACCGCCAAGCGCAGATCGGACCCGCTCAGCGGGCCGCTCTCGCTCGGCGTGATCTACACCATCGGCCCGTACCTGCTGCCCGACCTGGTGCGCCAGGCGATCGCGCGCGTGCCGCAGATGCCGCTCCTGCTGCAGGAGAACTTCACCGTCAAGCTGCTCGAGCTGCTGCGCAGCGGCGAGCTCGACTGCGCCATCATGGCCGAGCCCTTCCCCGACACCGGCCTGGCCATCGCGCCGCTCTACGACGAGCCGTTCATGGTCGCGGTGCCGAAGACGCACGAGCTCGCCCGGCGCGAGGCGATCAGCGCCGAGGAACTCAAGCAGGAAAAGATGCTGCTGCTCGGCACGGGCCACTGCTTTCGCGACCACGTGCTCGAGGTCTGCCCCGAGTACGCGCAGTTCACGTCGAGCGATGCCGAGGGCATTCGCAAGACGTTCGAAGGGTCGTCGCTCGAGACCATCAAGTACATGGTCGCCTCGGGCATGGGCGTCACCGTCGTGCCGCAGCTCTCGGTGCCCGACGAAGCCCAGACGCACATCGCCTACGTGCCGTTCTCGAAGCCGGTGCCGACGCGCCGCGTCGTCCTGGCGTGGCGGCGCAGCTTCACGCGCTACCAGGCCATCGCGGCGCTGCGCAACGCCATCTACGCCTGCGCGCTGAAGGGCGTCACGCGGCTGTCGTGATCGAGCAGGCGCTCAGGCGGGTCGGTCGTCCTCGCGAGCATCCTGGGCGGCGAGGCGGGCGAGGTGCACGTTGACGGTGCTGATCGCCCTTCGCATCTCCGTCACTTCCGGCTGGGTCCAGACCCGTGTCTGGCCGATCTGCTCGCAGCAGACGACGCCGACGATGGCGCCGTTGATGGCGATCGCAGCGTCCATCAGCGCCTCGACGAGGCCGGGCACGAGGTAGCTGGCCCGCATCGGCTCGAGCGTGGGGTCGACGAAGGTGTCGCTGCTGACGTAGACGCCCTCGTGCGCCAGGACCCGAAAATAGAGGCTGAATTCGGCCTCGGGAAGGCTGGCCCGGCTCGGCGCCGCCAGAGGCGAGGGGTCGTAGCTGGCGACGCACTCCAGCACGCTGTCGCGGGCGCCGGCGCCGGCGACGAGCCGCCAGATGTTCACCCGCGACGGCCGAAAGCGTCCGTGCAGCAGCCGGGCGAGCGAGTCGTAGTAGGCGGCGCGGTCGATCTGTGCCGCACCGAGCTGCGAGCCGAGCAGTCGAAGTGCCGCATCGAATCGTGAGTCCATCGCCGCCTTCACGGAGCCCGGCCCGAGTCTGCGCGCTTTGCCGACTCATTGCCACAACGGCTCAGTCGATCCGCCCGAGCGCCTCCAGCAAAGCGGCCGACGGCGCGTGCCAGCCGACGATGGCCCCCTGCGCCACGATCATGGCGAGCGTCTGTGCCTTGAACTCGGGGAAGTAGCTCTCGGTGCCGTCTTCGACGAGCAGGCACTCGTAGCCGCGGTCGTTGGCCTCGCGCATCGACGTCTGCACGCAGACCTCGGTGGTCACGCCGGTGAAGACGAGGTGGCCGATGCCGGCCGCCTGCAGCGTCTCGTGCAGGCCGGTCGACCAGAACATCCCCTTGCCCGGCTTGTCGATCACGGTCTCGCCGGCGGCCGGCGCGAGCGCCGGGATGATCTCGGCGCCCGGCTCGCCGACGATCAGCACCCGGCCCATCGGCCCCGGGTCGCCGATGCGCAGGGTCGGCTCGCCGCGCAGGCGCTTCGCCGGCGGGCAGTCGGCGAGGTCGGGGCGGTGCGCTTCGCGCGTGTGCACCACCGGCCAGCCGCGCGCGCGCCAGGCGGCGAGCAGCGCGGCGATCGGCGCCACCGCCGCCTGGAGCAGGCCGACGTCGTTGCCCAGCGAGGCGCCGAAGCCGCCCGGCTCGATGAAGTCGCGCTGCATGTCGATGACGACGAGGGCCGTCCGGCCGGGCGCGAGCCGGTACGCGAACGGCGTGGCGGCGACGCTGACCCGGTCGCTGGCGGGCCTCATGCCGCTTCGGCGTTGCCGCCCATGTGGGCGCCGATCGTGCGGCGGTCGGCGCCGCGCGACGGCGTCTCGTAGACGATGCGGCCCTCGCTCATCACCGCGATGCGGTCGCTCAGCTCGAGCAGCTCGTCGAGGTCCTCGCTGACGAGCAGCACCGCCCCGCCGCGCGCCTTCACCTGGCGCAGACGGGCATGGATTTCGGTGACGGCGGCGAAGTCGAGGCCGAACACCGGGTTGGCGGCGATGAGCACGTTGATGCGGCCGGCAAGCTCGCGTGCCAGCACCGCCCGCTGCACGTTGCCGCCGGAGAGGCTGGCGATCGGCGCGTTCTCGCCGCGCGTCTTGATGCCGTATTCGGCGATCCAGGCGCGGGCGCGCTCGCGCCAGGCGCCGAAGCGCAGCCAGGTGAGCCCGGGCACCGAGCCGCCCTGCAGCGGCGGCTGGTCGAAGTCGCGCAGCGCCATGTTCTGGGCCACGCTCAGCTCGGCGACGCTGGCGCTGCGCAGCGGCTCCTCGGTGAGGGCGCGCAGGCGCAGGCGGCGGTTCTCCGAGCGCCGCCCGGCGTACGGCTGGCCGGCGACGCGCACCTGGCCGCCGGCCCGGACGCGCTGGCCGACGATCGCCTCGACGAGCTCGCGCTGGCCGTTGCCGGAGACCCCGGCGATGCCGAGGATCTCGCCGGCGCGCACCTGCAGGCTGAGGGCGCGCACGGCCAGCGTGCCGCGGTCGCCCATGGCGCTGAGCGACTCCACGGCAAGCGCGACCGCAGCCGCGCCGTCGCCACCCGGGCCAACGGGCGGTGCCGGCGGTGCCGGCGGTGC
>CAXSEJ010000273.1:0-2997 GCA_964236395.1 uncultured Rhizobacter sp. | reverse complement strand
CGTTCATGCCGGCCATCGGCTCGTCGAGCAGCAGCAGCTGCGGCTCCATCGCCAGCGCCCGGCCGAGGTCGACGCGCTTCTGCAGGCCGTACGACATCTTGCCGACCGGCGTCTTGCGGAAAGGCTGGATCTCGAGGAAGTCGATGATGCCTTCGACCACCTTGCGCTGCGCCGTTTCCTCGCGATCGGCGGCACCCCAGCCGAAGGGCGGCCGGAACGCCTGCTGCAGCACGTTCGTGCGCATCTTCAGGTTGCGCCCGGTCATGATGTTGTCGAGCACGCTCATGCCCTTGAACAAGGCCAGGTTCTGGAACGTGCGCGCGACGCCCATCTCGGCGACCTGGCGCGAGTTCATGTGCCTGAACGTCTTGCCGCGCAGGCTGATCTCGCCGTGCTGCGGCTGGTACACGCCGCTGATGCAGTTGAGCATCGAGCTCTTGCCGGCCCCGTTCGGGCCGATGATGGCGCGAATTTCGTGCTCGCGGACGTCGAAGCTGATGTCGGTCAGCGCCTTCACGCCGCCGAAGGCGAGGCTGATTCCGCGCACCTCGAGCACGACCTCGCCGATGCGCCGGCCTCGGGCCAAGGGCACGTCGGCCTGCGCCGCCGCGTCGAGCACGGCGCTCATGCCGCCTTCCTCGCCATCGGGAAGGTCCTGGCGTCGAGGATGGCCAGGTCGGCGGCGACCTTGCCCTTGCGGCCGTCCTCGAAGCGCACCTCGGTCTCGATGTGGCGCATCGTCTCGCCGCCGTAGAGCGCGCCGATCAGCTCGGCGTAGCGCTCGGCAATGAAGCCGCGCCGGACCTTCCTCGTGCGCGTGAGCTCGCCGTCGTCGGCGTCGAGCTCCTTGTGCAGCACGAGGAAGCGGCTGATCTGGCTGCCGGCGAGGCGCTCGTCGACGGCGAGGTCGGCGTTGACCTTTTCCACGCAGTCGCGCACCAGCGCCAGCACCGGCTCCTTCTGCGCCAGGTCGGCGTAGCTGCCGTAGGGCAGGTTGCGCTTCTCGGCCCAGTTGCCGACGGCCTCGATGTCGATGTTCACGAAGGCGCAGACGCGGTCGCGGCCATCGCCGAAGGCCACCGCCTCCTTGATGTACGGGAAGAACTTCAGCTTGTTCTCGATGTACTTGGGCGCGAACATGGCGCCGTCGCCGGCGCCGCCGACGATGCGGCCGACGTCCTTGGCCCGGTCGATGATCTTGAGGTGGCCGGCCGCGTCGATGAAGCCGGCGTCGCCGGTGCGGTACCAGCCGTCGGCCGACAGCACCTCGGCGGTGGCTTCGGGCGCCTTGTAGTAGCCCTTGAGCAGGCCGGGCGAGCGCACCAGCACCTCGCCGTCGTCGGCGACGCGGATCTCGACGCCTTCGATCGGCACGCCGACGGTGTCGGAGCGGGCCTCGTGGTCGGGCTGCAGGCACACGAAGACCGCCGTCTCGGTCGAGCCGTAGAGCTGCTTCAGGTTGATGCCGATCGAGCGGTAGAAGGTGAACAGGTCGGGTCCGATCGCCTCGCCCGCGGTGTAGGCGATGCGCACGCGAGAGAAGCCGAGCGTGTTGCGCAGCGGCGCGTAGATCAGCAGGTTGCCGAGCGCCCAGGCCAGCCGGTCGCCGGTGCTCACCGGCTTGCCGTCGAGACGCGCCGGGCCGACGCGCCGGGCCAGCGCCATGCAGCGGTCGAACAGCCAGCGCTTCGGCCGCGACGCGTCTTCCATGCGGATCATCACGCTCGTCAGCAGGCCCTCGAACACGCGCGGCGGCGCGAAGTAGTACGTCGGCCCGATCTCCTTCAGGTCGAGCGTCACCGTGCTCGCCGACTCGGGGCAGTTGACGACGTAGCCGCACACCAGCCACTGCGCGTACGAGAAGATGTTCTGGCCGATCCACGCCGGCGGCAGGTAGGCGAGCACTTCGTCGCGCTCGGTCAGCTTGTCGAAGCGGGCGCCGGCCGCGGCGCGGTCGATGAGCGTGTGGTGCGAGTGGACGACGCCCTTCGGGTTGCCGGTGGTGCCCGAGGTGAAGAACATCGCGGCGACGTCGTCGGGGCCGGCCCGGGCGACTTCGGCGGCGAAGAAGCCGGGGTTCTCGGCGGCATGGGCGCGGCCGGCCTCGATCAGCACGTCGAGCGGCGCCAGGCCCGGCTCGGCATAGTTGCGCAGGCCGCGCGGGTCGTCGAACCAGATGCGGGCGAGTTGCGGGCAGCTGCGCCGCACGTCGAGCAGCTTGTCGACCTGTTCCTGGTCCTCGACTACGGCGAAGGCGACGCTCGCATTGATGATCGGGAACGCGAACTCGGTCGACGCCGCGTCCTGGTAAAGCGGCACGGAGATCGCGCCGAGCGACTGCGCCGCCAGCATGGAGGCGTACAGCCGCGGCCGGTTCTCGCCGATCACGACGAGGTGGTCGCCGCGCTTCAGGCCCGCTTCGGCCAGGCCGCAGGCGAGCGATTCGACGAGCGTCGCGAGGTCGCCCCAGGTCAGCGTCTGCCAGATGCCGAACTCCTTCTCGCGCAAGGCCGCCGCCGCAGGGCGCCGCGCCGCGTGGTCGAGCAGGAGTCGGGGGAAAGTCGTCTTCACCGGATCGCACTGTAGAAAAATTTTGACGCCATGTTGTCGTTCGGGCGACAAAGTACGGGACAGTACCCTCCGGTGTATCCCTCTCCCCGACCGCTCGCCGTGGCCTCGCCCGCCCCTTCCGCCTTTTTGCTGCAGCGCGCCCGCGTGCCCGATGCGCTCGAACTGGCCCACATCCCCTGGCTCGACGGTCTCGAGGCCGCTGAACGGCTGCGCGCCTTGGCCGACCTGAAGGTCGTGCAGGTCCAGGTCGGCGAGCTGCTTTGCCGCGTCGGCCGCCCGGTCACCTACTGGTTCGGCGTCATCGAGGGCTTTCTCAAGACGAGCGGCGAGTCGTCGATGGGCATCCCGATCACGTTCGCCGGCCTGCCACCGGGTGGCTGGTTCGGCGAGGGCACGGTGATCAAGCGCGAGGCCTACCGCTACAAC
>CAXSEJ010000272.1:0-3012 GCA_964236395.1 uncultured Rhizobacter sp. | reverse complement strand
CGCGCAGCGGCAGGATGGCCTGCGTCTCCTTGTCGCGGCCCATCTTGGCGCTGCCTCCGGCCGAGTCGCCCTCGACCAGGAACAGCTCGTTGAGTGCCAGGTCGCGGCTTTCGCAGTCGGTGAGCTTGCCCGGCAGCACGGCCACGCCGGAACCGCGGCGCTTTTCCACCTTCAGCGAAGCGCGCTGCCGCGTCTGCGCCTGGCGGATGACGAGCTCGGCCAGCTTCCGGCCGAGCTCGACGTGCTGGTTCAGCCAGAGCTCGAGCGGCGGCTTGACGCAGTTCGAGACCAGGCGGAGCGCGTCGCGGCTGTTCAGCCGCTCCTTGATCTGGCCCTGGAACTGCGGGTCGAGCACCTTGGTCGAAAGCACGAAGCTGGCGCGCGAGAACACGTCGTCGGGCATCAGCTTGAGGCCCTTGGGCAGCAGGCCGTGCACGTCGATGAAGCCCTTGATGGCACCGAAGAGACCGTCCTTCAGGCCCGACTCGTGCGTGCCGCCCGCCACCGTCGGGATCAGGTTGACGTAGCTCTCGCGCACGGCATGGCCGTCTTCGGTGAAGGCGACGCACCACGCCGCGCCCTCGCCTTCGGCCACGTCCTCGGTCTCCTTGCCGTCGGCGTGGTGCGCGCCTTCGAACAGCGGGATGACGGGGTCGGCCGCGAGCGTCTGCGACAGGTAGTCGGCGAGGCCGGCCCGGTACAGCCAGTCGTGCCGCTCGGCCTCGCCGCGAGCGCCTTTCTCGACGCTGAGCGACACCTTCACGCCCGGCATCAGCACCGCCTTGCTGCGCAGCAGGTGGGTCAGCTCCGGCCGCGGCAGCTCGGCGCTCTCGAAGTAGCGGGCATCGGGCCACACCCTTACCCGCGTGCCGCTCTTGCGCTCGCCGGCCGCCGGCTTGGCCAAGGTCAGCGCCTCGATCACGTCGCCGGCCGAGAACGCGATGCGCGCGACCTGGCCACCGCGCCAGACCGTCACCTCCAAGCGCCTGGCGAGCGCGTTGGTCACGCTGACGCCGACGCCGTGCAGGCCGCCCGAGAAGCTGTAGGCTCCGCCGCCGCCCTTGTCGAACTTGCCGCCGGCGTGCAGGCGCGTGAACACGATCTCGACGACGCTGACCTGCTCCTCCGGGTGCATGCCGAACGGGATGCCGCGGCCGTCGTCGTCGACGCTCACCGAGCCGTCGCCGTGCAGCACGACGTCGATGGCGCTCGCGAAGCCGCCCAGCGCCTCGTCGGCGGCGTTGTCGATCACCTCCTGCACGATGTGCAGCGGGCTCTCGGTGCGGGTGTACATGCCGGGCCGCTGCTTGACCGGCTCGAGGCCCTTGAGCACCCGGATCGATGCTTCGCCGTACGCGCCCGGAGACGCCGCCTTCGCGGTCGCCTTCCCTGTCGATTTCTCTCCTGTCGCCATGGCGGCGGATGATAGGTCCGGGGCCTGCAACAATCGCGAATGGCCACCCCGGCGCCCTATCGACCGCTCACGATGACGCAGGTGCTCGTGTGCGGCGCCGCGATCGTCACGCTGTCGATGGGCATCCGGCACGGCTTCGGCCTCTGGCTCGCGCCGGTCACCGCCGAGCGCGGCTGGAGCCGCGAGACCTTCTCCTTCGCTCTCGCCGTGCAGAACCTGGCCTGGGGCCTGGCCGGCCCGGTCGCCGGCGCCATCGCCGACCGCTGGGGCGCGTTCCGCGTCATCGTCGGCGGCAGCGTGCTGTACGCGGCGGGGCTGATCGTCATGGGCCTGGCCACCTCCGGCACGGCCTTTCTCGGCGGTGCCGGCCTGCTGCTCGGCATGGCCCAGGCCGGCACGACCTACGCCGTGGTCTATGGCGTGATCGGCCGCAACATCGCACCCGAGCGGCGCAGCTGGGCGATGGGCATCGCGGCCGCCGCCGGCTCGTTCGGGCAGTTCCTGATGGTGCCGGTCGAGGGCGGCCTGATCGGCGCGATAGGCTGGCAGGGCGCGCTCTTCGTCCTGAGCGGCGCCGCCCTGCTCATCGCGCCGCTCGCGTTCGGTCTGCGCGAGCGCCAGCGCCCGGCCGAGACCGGCACGCAGCAGAGCATGGCTGCCGCAGTGCGCGAGGCCCTCGGCCATCCCAGCTTCCTGCTCCTGACCGCCGGCTACTTCGTCTGCGGCTTCCAGGTCGTGTTCATCGGCGTGCACATGCCGAGCTACCTGAAGGACCACGGCCTCGCCCCGCACGTGGCGACGACGGCGCTGGCCCTCATCGGCCTGTTCAACGTGATCGGCACCTACATCGCCGGCGTTCTCGGCGGGCGGCTGGCCAAGACCTACCTGCTCTCGGCCATCTACGCCCTGCGCTCGCTCGTGATCGTCGCCTTCATCACCGCACCGCTCTCGCCGTGGAGCGTCTACG
Source organism: uncultured Rhizobacter sp. (assembly GCA_964236395.1). Classification (GTDB taxonomy): domain Bacteria; phylum Pseudomonadota; class Gammaproteobacteria; order Burkholderiales; family Burkholderiaceae_C; genus Schlegelella_A. The sequence continues at coordinate 631 of CAXSEJ010000272.1, read as the reverse complement.
TCTTCGCGGCGGCGATCGGCTTCCTCTGGCTCTCCACGGTGCCGCTCACCAACGGCATCGTCGCGACGATCTTCGGCGTGCGCTACCTGTCGATGCTCGGCGGCTTCGTCTTCCTCAGCCACCAGGTCGGCAGCTTTCTCGGTGTCTGGCTCGGTGGCCGGCTCTACGACGCCACCGGCAGCTACGACGTGGTCTGGTGGATCGCCGTGGCGCTCGGCGTGTTCGCCGCACTCGTCAACCTGCCGATCCGCGAGCAGGCGATCCTTCGCCCGGCGCTGGCTTGAGCTGAACATGCGCCACATGCGGCACATGCGGCTGCTCGGCTGGATGGCAGCAACGGCAGCGCTCGGTGCCGTCTTCGCGGCTTATCTCCAACCGGCCTTCGTCGTCGACCTGGCGAACCGGGTCTGGAGCTGTTTCTAGCGTGCCGACGCAGGTCGTGGTCATCACCGGCGCTTCCGACGGCATCGGCGCCGAGCTGGCGCGCCAGTGGTCGGCGCGGGGCACCGACGTGACGCTCGTGCTCGCGGCGCGCAGCGTCGACAAGCTCGAGGCCGTGGCCGCTTCGTGCCGAACGCGCGGCAGCACCGTGCTCGTCCAGCGCTGCGACGTGAGCGTGCAGGCCGACTGC
>CAXSEJ010000271.1:0-3029 GCA_964236395.1 uncultured Rhizobacter sp. | reverse complement strand
GGCCAAGGGCGATTCCGACAAGCGGCCGTTCGGCACCCAGATGAACGTCGGCGCGGTCGGCTACGAGTGGATCAACCACTCGGTGCAGCCGACGGTGCTGAAGACGCACGACTTCCGCGTCGAGATCGGCTCTGTACGCGCCCAGCCGTACCACGCCAGCATCTTCAACATCTCGGCGATGAGCTTCGGCTCGCTGTCGGCCAACGCCATCCTGGCGCTCAACGCCGGCGCCAAGCGCGGCGGCTTCGCGCACGACACCGGCGAGGGCTCGATCAGCCGGCACCACCGCGTCCACGGCGGCGACCTGATCTGGGAGATCGGCTCGGGCTACTTCGGCTGCTGCAACGCCGACGGCAGCTTCTCGGCGGAGCGCTTCGTCGCCGGCGCCACCGACCCGCAGGTGAAGATGATCGAGGTCAAGCTCTCGCAGGGCGCCAAGCCGGGCCACGGCGGCGTGCTGCCCGGGCCGAAGGTCACGATCGAGATCGCCGAGGCGCGCGGCGTGCAGCCGTGGGTCGACTGCGTCTCGCCCGCGTCGCATGCCGCCTTCTCGACGCCGATCGAGATGATGCGGTTCATCGATCGCCTGCGCACCCTGTCGGGTGGCAAGCCGACCGGCTTCAAGCTCTGCATCGGCCACCCGTGGGAGTGGTTCGCCATCGCCAAGGCGATGCAGGAAACCGGCATCACGCCCGACTTCATCGTCGTCGACGGCGCCGAGGGCGGCACCGGCGCGGCACCGCTCGAGTTCTGCGATCACGTCGGCGCGCCGCTGCAGGAAGGGCTGCTGCTGGTTCACAACACGCTGGTCGGCCTGAACCTGCGCGACAAGATCAAACTGGGCTGCGCCGGCAAGGTGGTGAGCGCCTTCGACATCGCCCGGATGCTCGCCCTCGGTGCCGACTGGTGCAACGCGGCGCGCGGCTTCATGTTCGCGCTCGGCTGCATCCAGGCGCAGACCTGCCACACCGGCGCCTGCCCGACCGGCGTGACGACGCAGGACCCGCAGCGGCAGAAGGCGCTCGACGTGCCGAGCAAGGCCGACCGCGTCTACCACTTCCACCAGAACACGCTGATGGCGCTGAAGGAGCTGGTGCAGGCCGCGGGGCTCACCGATCCGGCCGGCATCACCGCCTCGCACATCGTGCGCCGCCATTCCGAGCAGGGCGTGAAGCTGCTCGCCAACCTGCTGCCATTCGTGAAACCGGGCGAGCTGCTGCACGGCGAGATGCCGCAGCAGGTGTTCCGGACCTACTGGCCGATGGCGAGCGCGTCGAGCTTCACCGCGACGGCGATGACCGCCGTGCCGGCCGAACCCGCTGCATCGGCTGCATCGGCTGCAGCTGCGACGGCGCCGCTCGCCGTCGCCGCCTGATCAGCCGGGCGGCGCCGTCTCGACGAAGCTGTGCCGGGCGAACAGCTTGTCGGCCAGGCGGCCCAGGTTGGCGTGGTCGGCGCGCCAGTCGATCGCCGGGAAGCGAAAGGCGAGGTAGCCGAGGGCGCAGCCGACGGCGATGTCGGCCAGCGTCATGTGGATGCCGGTGCACCAGGGCTTGTCGCCCAGGCCCTTCGACACGGCGGCGAGCGCGGAGTGCATCCGCGATGTCTGCCGATCGATCCACGCCTGCGAGCGCTCGCCTTCGGTGCGGCCGGCCCACGAGGTCTCGAGCCGGGCCAGGATGGCGCAGTCGATCAGGCCATCGGCCAGCGCCTCCCAGGTGCGCACCTCGATGCGCTCGCGGATCGGCTCGGGGATGAGACGGGCCAGCGGCGAGCGGGCGTCGAGGTACTCGACGATCACGCGCGAATCGAACACCGCCTCGCCGCCTTCCATGACCAGGCACGGCACCTTGCCGAGCGGGTTGGCGGCCAGGATGGCGTCGCTGGCCCACACGTCTTCGGCGACGAACTGGTAGTCGAGCTTCTTCTCGGCCATGACGATGCGCACCTTGCGCACGTAGGGGCTGGTGAGCGAGCCGATGAGCTTCATGGCGGCGGAGGAGCGCATTCTTGTTCGCGTTTTGGGTGCCGATTCATTTTAGGGCCCGTCGATAATGCGGCCCTGCCACCCGTCCTGAAGCAGCCCCGCCTGCAAGCGCCATGCCTTCGCCCCTGACCGCCCTGTCGCCGCTCGACGGCCGCTATGCCGCCAGGCTCGACGCGCTGCGGCCGCTGCTGTCGGAGCTGGGCCTCGTGCGCTGCCGGGTGCGGGTCGAGGTCGAGTGGTTCATCGCCTTGTCGGAGGCCGGCCTGGCCGAGCTGGCGCCGTTCGACGACGGCGCGCGCGCCTTCCTGCACGGCCTCGTCGAGCGCTTCGGCGAGGAAGACGCCGGGCGCATCAAGGCGATCGAGCGGCGCACCAACCACGACGTCAAGGCGGTCGAGTACTGGCTCGCCGAGCGCCTCTCCGCTGAGCCGGCGCTCGCAAGCGCGACCGGCTTCGTGCACTTCGCGTGCACCAGCGAGGACATCAACAACACCAGCCATGCACTGATGCTGGAAGGAGCGCGCCGCGACGTGCTGCTGCCGGCGCTCGACGGCCTCGTCGCGACGCTGCGCACGCTCGCCGCCCGGCACGCCGGCCTGCCGATGCTCTCGCGCACGCACGGCCAGACGGCCAGCCCGACGACGCTCGGCAAGGAAGTGGCCAACGTCGCGGCGCGGCTCGCAAGGGCGCGCGCCGCCATCGCCGCAGTGGCGATGCTGGCCAAGATGAACGGCGCTGTCGGCAACTACAACGCCCACGTCGCCGCCTATCCCGAGCTCGACTGGGAAGCCTTCGCCCGCCGCGTCGTCACCGAGCGGCTCGGCCTCGCCTTCAACGCCCACACGACGCAGATCGAGCCGCACGACAGCCTCGCCGAGCTGTTCGACGCGTTCAAGCGCTGCAACACGGTGCTGATCGACTGGTCGCGCGACGCCTGGGGCTACATCAGCCTCGGCTACTTCACGCAGAAGCCCAAAGACGGCGAGATCGGCTCGAGCACGATGCCGCACAAGGTCAACCCGATCGACTTCGAGAACGCCGA
>CAXSEJ010000270.1:0-3033 GCA_964236395.1 uncultured Rhizobacter sp. | reverse complement strand
CGCGAGGCCGACAACCTGCGTTTGCTGACGACGACGCTCGAGCTTGCGGGGCTCGTCGGCGCGTCGGTCTCGCTGGTCGCCGCCGACGCCGCACGGCGCGGCATCCGCATGAGCCAGGACCTGGCGCCGGGGACTTCGCTGCTCGTCGGCGACGCGACGCGGGTCAAGCAGATCCTCACCAACCTGCTCAGCAACGCTGTGAAGTACAACGTCGACGGCGGCCGCATCCACGTTGCCAGCCGGCTTGCCTCGGCGGAGATGATCGAGCTGTCGGTGACCGACACCGGGCTGGGGCTGACGCCCGGGCAGATGGCGCAGCTGTTCCGGCCGTTCAACCGGCTGGGCCGCGAGCGCACCGCGCTCCAGGGCACCGGCATCGGCCTGGTGATCAGCCGCCGCCTGGCCGAGCTGATGGGCGGCTCGATCCGGGTGAAGAGCGTGCCGGGCGAGGGCTCGTCGTTCATCCTGCGGCTGCCCAAGGCGGTCGACCCCGACACCGTGCGCTCCGAGCTCGACGAGCCGAGCGGTCCACCACCCGAGTACCCCCGCCGCATCGTCCACTACGTCGAGGACAACGAGACCAACGTCGAAGTGATGCGCGGCATCCTGGCACTGCGCTCGCAGATCCAGCTCGAAGTCTCCGTCGCCGGCCTCGACGGCCTGGCCGCCATCCGGGCCCGCACGCCGCACCTGCTGCTGCTCGACATGCACCTTCCCGACATCAGCGGCCTGGAGCTGCTGCGCCACCTCAAGGCCGACCCGGCGACGGCGGCGATTCCGGTGATCGCCGTCTCGGCCGATGCCACGGCGCAGCAGATCGACGCCGCGCTCGACGCCGGCGCCGTGCGCTACCTCACCAAACCGGTCGACGTGACGGAGTTGCTGGCGGCGCTCGACGACCTGCTCGACAGCGTCGATACCGGCTTCAGCTGACGCTCGGCCGCGGCGCTTTCCTGTGTTGCGCCGGCCGTCGATTTCTCATAGTTTGGCGGCATTGACGGCATTGACGCCGCCTTGGCACTCTCAAGGGTCGAGTGCTAATATTTGCGGAACCGAAAGGGAGCCACCGTGTCAGATACCGCTATGAACCAAGCTGCTGTCAGTGCTCTCGCGGTGCGTGACCCCTGGGCCATCGTTCCGTCTCTCGGCAACCTCGACGCTTATATCAGCGCCGTCAATCGTGTTCCTCTTCTGACCCAGGAGGAGGAGACGGAGTTCGCCCGGCGCCTGCGCGCCGGCGGCGACCTGCAGGCGGCCGGCCGCCTGGTCGTCTCCCACCTGCGCCTGGTGGTGTCGATCGCGCGCAAGTATCTCGGCTACGGCCTGCCGCACGGCGACCTCATCCAGGAAGGCAACGTCGGCCTGATGAAGGCGGTGAAGCGCTTCGACCCCGAGCAAGGCGTGCGACTCGTCAGCTACGCCATGCACTGGATCAAGGCCGAGATTCACGAGTACATCCTGAAGAACTGGCGCATGGTCAAGGTCGCCACGACCAAGGCTCAGCGCAAGCTGTTCTTCAACCTGCGCTCGATGAAGCAGAGCCTGAAGGACGACGCCGAAGACGTCGACACCCATCGCGGCACGCTGACGCAGAGCGAGGTCGACACGCTGGCCAAAACGCTCAACGTCAAGCGTGAGGAAGTGCTCGAGATGGAGACGCGCCTCTCCGGCGGCGACGTCGCGCTCGAGCCCCAGAACGACGACGGCGAGGAAAGCTACGCGCCCATCGCCTACCTGGCCGACGACGCCGCCGAGCCGACCCGCGTGATGGAAGCGAAGAACCGCGACTGGCTGGCCACCGGCGGCATCGCCCTGGCCCTCGAATCGCTCGACGCGCGCAGCCGCCGCATCGTCGAGGAGCGCTGGCTCAAGGTGAACGACGACAGCTCGGGCGGCATGACGCTGCACGACCTGGCCGGCGAGTACGGCGTCAGCGCCGAGCGCATTCGCCAGATCGAGGTGGCGGCCATGAAGAAGATGCGCAAGGCGCTGGCGACGGCGGCGTAGCCGCCGGAAGTCAGACCGTCGCGGCCCTTCGGGGCCGTTTTCTTTTCAGGACCTGGTCAGCTGCTTGATGTCGGCGGCGACGGTCTTCGGGTCGCTGCCGTACGGCACGTAGAGGCGCACCCGGCCGGCCGGGTCGAACACGAACGACGCGGCGCTGTGGTCCAGGGTGTAGCTTCCCGGCGCCTTGCCAGGCACCTTCGAGAAGTACACCTTGAACTCCTTGGCCACCGCCGCCGTCTGCTCCGGCGTGCCGCGCAGCGCCGTGACGCCCGGGCCGAAGTTGCCGACGTAGGCCTTGAGCACCTCGGCCGTGTCGCGCTCCGGGTCGAGGGTGACGAAGACGGCCTGCAGGCGGCCGGCGTCGCCGGCGAGCAGGGTGCGCACCTGGGCGAGCTCGGCAAGCGTGGCCGGGCACACGTCGGCGCAGTGCGTGTAGCCGAAGAAGACGACCGTCACCTTGCCCTTCCAGTCGGCGAGCGAGCGCGGCGTGCCGTCGGCATCGGCCAACTCGAGGCGGCGCGCGAATTCGGCGCCGGTGATGTCGGTGAAGTGGAAGCTGGCTTCGGAGCCGAGGCCGGCGAGCTTGTCGCACGCCACCAGCCAGGGTGCGGCAAGCCATCCGAGCACGAAGGCGCGCCGGTTCGCCGTCACAGGAGGGGCCACAGGAGCGGCCACACGTAGTGGTCGACGAGCAGCGCGGCGAACAGCAGCGACAGGTGCACGATGGAGAAGCGGAACGTGGTCCGCGCCAAGGCGTCGGAGTAGGTCCGCCAGAGGCGCCAGGCGTAGCCGCTGAACATCGCGCCGAGCACGATGGCGGCGGCCAGGTAGATCGGCCCGCTCATGCCGGTGACGAAGGGCAGCAGCGTCGCCGCAAAGAGCACCAGCGTGTAGAGGAAGACGTGCAGCCGGGTGAACTCGGGGCCGTGCGTCACCGGCAGCATCGGCAGGCCGGCGCGCCGGTAATCTTCCGCCCGGTAGAGCGCCAGGGCCCAGAAGTGCGGCGGCGTCCAGAGGAAGATGATC
>CAXSEJ010000269.1:0-3036 GCA_964236395.1 uncultured Rhizobacter sp. | reverse complement strand
GCCGGCGCCAGCACGGGCGCGGGAGGCGCCACAGGTGCAGGGCCCTGCGGTCGGGCGCCGCCGGCGAGGGTCGACAGCACGTCGCCCTTGGTGACGCGGCCATCGCGGCCGGTGCCAGGCACCAAGCCGGTCGCGAGCTGATGATCCGCCATCAGCTTGGCCGCCGCCGGCATCGCCGGCGCGACGCCCGCCACTGACGACGAGCTCGCGACCGGTGCTGGCGCTGGACTCGCCGGCGCCGCGGTCGACGCTGCCGGCGCAGACCCGCCCGGTGCTGCGGGCGCCGCCGCTGCACCGACCGTCGCCTCCGTGTCGATCTTGGCGATCACCTCTTCGGCGACGCACTGCTCGCCGTCGTTCTTGACGAGCTGCGACATCACGCCGGCGGCCGGCGCGGGCACTTCGAGCACGACCTTGTCGGTCTCGATTTCGACGAGGATTTCGTCCAGCTCGACCGGCTCGCCTGGTTTCTTCTTCCACTGCAGGAGGGTCGCCTCGGCAACCGACTCCGACAGCTGCGGGCATTTCACTTCGACGATGGCCATGTTCTCGGGGTCTGGTTCTTCTTCGGGACGGGCGCACCCGCGATGGCGAGGCGAAGCCCCGTCTACTTGCTCAGGACGAAACCGCGCAGCTTGCCGAAAGCCTGGTCGAGCAGCGCCTTCTGCTGTTCCTGGTGCAGATGCGCATAACCCACCGCGGGCGAGGCCGACGCCGGCCGGCCCGCATAGCCGAGCCGTTGGCCGTCGATCATGTTTTCATGGATGTAGTGCTGCACGAAGAACCAGGCGCCCTGGTTCTGCGGCTCGTCCTGGCACCACACGACCTCGACGAGGTTCGGGTACTTGCGCATCTCGGCGGCGAAGGCCTTGTGCGGGAACGGGTAGAGCTGCTCGACGCGAGCGATCGCGACATCGCCGCCCTTGCGTTCGCCGCGCGCCCGAACCAGGTCGTAATAAACCTTGCCCGAACAGGCGATCAGGCGCCTGACCTTCTCCGGCTGCACCTCGGCGCTGACTTCGCCGATCACGGTCTTGAACTCGCCCTTTGTGAAGTCGGAAAGCGGCGAGGTTGCGTCCTTCGCTCGCAACAGCGACTTCGGCGTCATGATGATCAGCGGTTTCCTGAACATCCGCACCATCTGGCGGCGCAAGACATGGAAGATCTGGCTCGCGGAGGTGGGCTGCACCACCTGCATGTTGTTGTCGGCCGAAAGCTGCATGAAGCGCTCGAGCCGCGCCGACGAGTGCTCCGGGCCCTGGCCCTCGTAACCGTGGGGGAGCATCAGCGTCAGGCCGTTGGCGCGGCCCCACTTCACTTCGCCGGCCGCCATGAACTGGTCGATCACGACCTGGGCGCCGTTCACGAAGTCGCCGAACTGCGCTTCCCAGACCACCAGCGTGTTCGGGTCGGCCGAGGCATAGCCGTATTCGAAACCGAGCACGGCCTCTTCCGACAGCAGCGAATCGATCACGACGAACGGCGCCTGTCCATCGGCCGCGTGCTCGAGCGGCGTGTAAGTGCCCTCGTTCCAGCGCTCGCGGTTCTGGTCGTGCAGCACCGCATGCCGGTGCGTGAAAGTACCCCGCCCGCTGTCTTCGCCCGACAAGCGCACCGGGTAGCCGCTCGCCACGAGCGAGGCGAACGCAAGGTGCTCGCCCATGCCCCAGTCGACGTTGATTTCGCCGCGGCCCATCGCCGCACGATCGGCGATCACCTTCTCGACCAGCGTGTGGATCTTGAAATTCGCCGGGATCGTCGTGATCCGCTCCGCCAGCCGCTTGACCTCGGAGAGCGGCAGCGCCGTGTCGGCGGCGTCGGTCCACTTCTTGCCGAGAAACGGCGCCCAGTCGACGGCGTACTTGCTCTTGTAATTGGTGAGGACGGGGTCGTAGCTGTTCTTGCCGGCATCCATCGCCGCGCGGGTCGACTTGACCAGCGCATCCGGGCCGTCGGCCGGCAGCACGCCCTGGGCCACGAGCTTTTCACCGTAGAGCTTGCGCGTGCCCGGGTGCTGGCCGATCTTTTTGTACATCAACGGCTGGGTCAGCGCCGGGGTGTCCTGCTCGTTGTGGCCGAGCTTTCGGAAGCAGACGATGTCGACCACCACGTCCTTGTTGAACTCCTGTCGGTAGTCGAGCGCGAACTGCGTGCAGAGCACCACGGCTTCGGGATCGTCGCCGTTCACGTGCAGCACCGGCGCCTCGATCATCTTGACGACATCGGTGCAATAGAGCGTCGAGCGGGTGTCGCGCGGGTCGCTGGTCGTGAAGCCGATCTGGTTGTTGATGACGACGTGTACCGTGCCGCCGGTGGAGTAGCCGCGCGTCTGCGCCAGCGCGAGCGTCTCCATCACCACGCCCTGGCCGGCGAACGCCGCGTCGCCGTGCACCAGGATCGGCAGCACCGAATCGCCCTGGTGGTCGCCGCGGCGCTCGAGCCGCGCCTTGACGGAGCCCTCGACGACCGGGTTCACGATCTCGAGGTGCGAGGGGTTGAAGGCGAGGCTCAGGTGAACCGGGCCGCCTGCCGTCGTGATGTCGCTCGAAAAGCCCTGGTGGTACTTCACGTCGCCCGACGGCAGGTTCTCCGGGGCGGTGTGGTCGAATTCGGCGAACAGATCCTTCGGCATCTTGCCGAGCGTATTGACGAGCACGTTCAGGCGCCCGCGATGCGCCATACCGATGACGATTTCCTGCACGCCTCGCTCGCCGCCGCGCTGCACGAGCTCGTCCATCGAGGCGATGAAGCTCTCGCTGCCTTCGAGCGAAAAACGCTTCTGGCCGACGTACTTGGTGTGCAGGTAGCGCTCGAGCCCCTCGGCCGCAGTCAGCCGCTCGAGAATGTGCTTCTTGCGCTCGGCATCGAAACTCGGCTTGGACCGGATCGACTCGAGCCGCTCCTGCCACCAGCGCTTCTCGGCCGGTTCGGTGCAATGCATGTACTCGGCGCCGACGGTGCCGCAGTAGGTTTCGCGCAAGGCCTGCAGGATCTCCCGCAGCGTCATGTGGTCGGCGGTCGAGAAGTAGGTGTTCG
>CAXSEJ010000268.1:0-3050 GCA_964236395.1 uncultured Rhizobacter sp. | reverse complement strand
CCACCGGCTGCACGACCATGTTCAGCGCGCGGGCCAGCCGCGACGGTGCGAGCAGGGTGACCGCGGGCACGCCGAAGAACGGCACGAAGGCCGCGTCGCGCGTGCCGAAATCCATGTCGGGCAGGTTGAAGAAGCCGTCGCCGCGGCGGATGGCGCGCAGCAGCGCCTTGCCGGCCTTCTCGCGCGGAAAGATCTCCGCGTTGCCGAAACGCAGGCGGCCGCGCCGCAAGGCCGCGTCCATCACCGCATCGCTCTGCGCCTGGTAGATCGAGATGCCCTTGACGGACTGGAACAGCAGCACCGAGGCGCCGGCGACGTCGAGGCCGACGAAGTGCGGCGCCAGCCACATCACCGGCCGTTCGCTGTGTTCGGCAAAGTGCACGTCGCCCTCGATGCGGATGAGCCGCTGCAGCCGCTTCGGCGAGGCGAACCAGAGCAGGCCGCGTTCGACGAGGCTGCGGCCGAGCCAGCCGAAGTGGTCGCGGGCGAGGCGCTCGCGCTCGGCGTCGGGCGAGTCCGGGAAGCACAGGGCGAGGTTGCGCAGCGCCACCTCGCGCCGCGTCCGCACCACCTGCCAGGCAATTGCGCCGATCGCCCGGCCGATGACCGCGTGCACGCCGAGCGGCAGCCCGTGGAGCAGCCACAGCAGGGCGAGCAGCAGACGCGACGTCATGCGCCCGAGTATCGCGGCCGCCTCCCGGCGGCCGCCGGTCGGGCTACGGCAGCACGACCTTCAGGGTGCGCTCCGAGCTGAGCAGCACGATCTGCTTGCTGCCGAGCAGGGCCATGCTCTGCACGCTCGGCAGTGACGGGGCGTTGCCGAGGTTCAGCAGCCCGGACGGGACGACGACGGCGGGCGTGCCGCCCAGCGGCAGCACCATCAGCCCGCGGCTGTCATCGAAGTAGTACAGCGTGCCCGCGCTGTCGGTGACGATGGCCGATCGCACCTGGCTGCCGGCCGGAAGCGCCACCGTGGACACACTGCTGCCGTCGGCGGCGATCTTGCGCAGCACCGCGTCGGTCTTGTCGACGACGAAGAGCGAGCCGTCGGGCAGGAAGGCGATCTGGCCCGGCGAGAGGAACCTCGCAGTCGCGATCGGGCCGTCGACCACCGACTTCTGCCCCATCACGCCGGCGTAGGTCGTGACGGTGCCGGTCGCATCGATACGACGCACGGCGCCGTTGTAGTCCGTGAAGTAGACGTCGCCGCCTGGCTTGACCGCCAGGCCGGTGACCACGTCGAGGCGAGCGGTCGCGGCATTTCCGTCGACACCGCCGGCGGTCGTGCGGGAACCGGTCAGGAACGTGGTGGCGTTGTCGAGACCGATGCGTCGCACGCCGAACTCGTCGCCGAGATAGATCACGCCCGTGCTGTCGCTGGTGATCATCGAATAGAAGTTGAAGGCGAACTGCGCTTCGCTGCCGGTGCCGTCGGGGGCGCCGAAGAAGCCGCCACCTGTGAGCCCCGCGACGAGGGTCACGTTGCCCGACGGATCGATGCGACGCACCAACCCGGTCTGCCGCTCGACGATGACGACGTTGCCCGCCGGCGCGACCGTCACGCCGCGAAGCAGCTCGGCCGGCGAGGACGTCGGCGAGAACGGCATCTGGGCAAGCGTGCCCGTGCCGGTGGGCGACATGCTTTGGGCGAAGCCCGACACGATGGTCCGCACGTCACCCGTGGCGCTGACCGTGCGGAGCGCGCGCCTGTCGGTGTCGGCGATCAGGAAGCCGCCGTTCGGTGCCGTCGCGACGCCTCCGGCCGTGCCCATGCGCGCCGTGGTGGTGCTGCCGTCGGCGTAGCCGGCACCAAGGATGCGCGAGCCGGTCAGCGTGGTGACGGCCCGGGTGGTGAGGTCGACCTGGCGCATCAGGCCGAAGGCGTCTCGCACGGTCAGTACATTGCCGCGCACGACCAGGGCGCGCGGAAGGATCGTCGCCGCGACGCCGATGCCGTCGGGATTGCCGGCCGCATTGGCGCTCCCGGCGAGGGTCTCGACCAGGCCGGCCGCATTGCCGGCGCGCAGGACGCGCCGAATGCGCGAGTTGCCCGGGTCGCCGACCAGCAGGTCGCCGTTCGCGGCCACGGCCACGGAGTCGGGCGCGCTGAACTGCGCCGTCAGTGCGACGCCTTCGACCAGCCCGGCGGTACTGCCCGCATAGCGCGTGACGACACCGGCGGTGGTGACGCGCCGGATCTGGTTGTTGCCGCGGTCGGCGACGTAGAGGTCGCCGTCAGGCGCCATCACGATGCCCGTCGGAGAGGAGAAGGTCGCCGCTGCGCCGGTGCCGTCGGCGGCGCCCTGCACGCCGACCTGGCCGGCCAGGGTCGTCACGGTGCCGTCGACGGCGATGCGACGGATGGTGTGGTTGCCCGTGTCCGTCACGTAGAGCACGCCGGCCGCGTCGTGGGCGACGCCCAGGGGTGCGCGGAACAGTGCGGCGCTTCCTGCCCCGTCGGTCGAACCCGACACCAGCGGGGTGCCGGCGAGGGTCGTGACCGTGCCCAAGTCGGCGCTGAGGCGCTTCACCTGGTTGCTGGTGATGAAGGCGTAGCTGCCGGACGCTTCCTGGTCGATGCCGGCGACGATGAAGATCTCGGCCTGCGCGCGCAGGCCGACGATGTTCAGGTCGCTCAGCGTCACCGTGCCGGGCGCCGTGACGGTCAGCGTCGCCGCACTGCTCGGCGCGCTGCTTTGCCCGCTGCAGTCGAGCACGGCGCGGAACATCGCGCCGTTGTCGGCGATGACCGTCGCCACCGTGTACGTCGGCGCCGTGGCGCCGGCAAGGTTCTGGAACGCGCCGCCGGCGCCCGTGTTGCGCTGCCACTGGATGGCAAGCGTGCCGCTGCTGCACGTGCCACCGACGGTGAACGACGCGTTGGCTCCTGCGACGACCGACGCGTTGGCCGGCTGCGGCGCGATGGTGAGCACCGGCGCGCTGGCCGTCACGGTGAGCACCGCGGCGTTGCTCGTCGCGCTGCCGGCGACGTTGCTGACGACGGCCCGGAAGGCCGCGCCGCTGTCGCCGAGCACCGTCGCGGCGATCGC
>CAXSEJ010000267.1:0-3065 GCA_964236395.1 uncultured Rhizobacter sp. | reverse complement strand
ATGTTCATCGACACCACCATGACGCCGAAGGTCGACGAGCTGCTGCGCGGCCTCATCGTGCAGAGCGGCAACGACGCGGCGGTGGCGCTGGCCGAGGGCGTCGCCGGCACGGTGGAGGGCTTCGTCACCATGATGAACCGCCAGGCGCAGGCCTGGGGCCTGAAGAACACCACCTTCAAGAACGTCGCCGGCCTCACCGAGCCGGGCCACCGCAGCAGCGCCCGCGACATCGCCGTCGTCGCCACCCACATCGTGCGCGACTTCCCGCAGTACTTCCCGTACTACTCGCAGAAGGAATACAAGTACAACAACATCAACCAGCCGAACCGCAACCTGCTGCTGCGCCGCGACCCGACGGTCGACGGCATGAAGACCGGCTACACCGAAGGCGCCGGCTACTGCCTGCTCGCCACGGCGCAGCGCGAGTTCCCGAACCTCGGGCCGAACGGCGGGGCGGGCAAGCGCCGGATCATGACCGTGCTGCTCAACACCACCTCGATGGAGGCGCGCGCCAACGAGAGCCAGAAGCTGCTCAACTGGGGTTTTCAGGCGTTCGAGACCGTGCGCCTTTTCGACGACGCCAAGGCGGTGGTCACGGCGCCGGTCTGGAAGGCGACGCAGCCGACGGCCGGCCTCGGCCCGGCCGGCGGCGTGTTCGTGAGCGTGCCGCGCGGCGAGGGCGGCAAGCTGCAGACCAAGGTCGAACGCACCGACCCGCTCGTCGCGCCGCTGGCCAAGGGCCAGCGTGTCGGCCGCATCCAGGTGACGACGGCCGGCGGCGCGCCGGTGGCCGAAGTGCCGCTGGTGCTGCTCGAGCCGGTCGTCGAGGCCGGCATCTTCGGCCGCGCCTGGGACGCCATCCGCCTCTGGGTCAAGTAGGCGTGCAGCGCGACAATCCGGCCATGAACACGTCCTCACCCGTGCCCTTGCCGGATTCGCTCTGCTACCTCAACGGCGAGTACCAGCCGCTGGCCGAGGCCAAGGTGTCGGTGCTCGACCGCGGCTTCATCTTCGGCGACGGCGTCTACGAGGTCGTGCCGGTCTACGACAGGCGGCTGTTCCGCTTCGACGAGCACATGGCCCGGCTCGGCCGCAGTCTGGCCAAGCTGCGCATCGACAACCCGCTCACCAGCGCCGAGTGGCTCGAGCGCTGCCGGCGCCTCGTCGCCGCCTTCGCCGAGCGTGGCGGCGCCACCGAGCAGCTCGTCTACATCCAGGTGACGCGAGGCGTGGCGCTGCGCGACCACGTCATGCCGAAGGGCATCACGCCCACCGTCTTCATGATGGCCAGCGCCATGAAGGCGCCGAGCGGCGAGCAGCGCCAGCATGGCGTGGCCTGCATCACGGCGCGCGACTTCCGCTGGGAGCGCGGCGACATCAAGACCATCTCGCTGCTCGGCGGCGTGCTGGCGCGGCAGATGTCGGCCGATCGCGACGCGGTCGAGACCGTCATGTTCCGCGACGGCTGGCTCACCGAGGCCTCGGCCTCCAACGTGTGGATCGCGCACGAAGGCGCCTTGCTCGGGCCGCCGAAGAGCGAGCACGTGCTCGAGGGCATCCGCTACGAGCTGATCCGCGAGCTGTGCGAGGAGTGCGGCATCGCCTTCAACCTGCGCCCGATCGGCGAAGGCGAGGTGACGGCGGCCGACGAGGTCATCCTCAGCTCGGCGACCAAGGAAGTGCTGCCGGTGACCACGCTCGATGGAGCCAGCGTCGGCCATGGCGCCCTGCGCGGCAAGCCCGGCCCGGTGTACGCGCGCCTGCACGAGGCCTACCAGCGGGCCAAGCTCGTCCAGGCGATCTGATGGACGACGAGGCCACCGAGGCACCCGCCGAGCGCTCGCTGATCGAGTACCCGTCGGCGTTCCCAATCAAGGTGATGGGCAGCAACGTGCCGGGCTTCGTGCACGCCGTCACCGACATCGCGCGCCGGTTCGACCCCGACTTCGACGCCTCGACGATCGAGCTCCGGCCGAGCAGCGGCGCCAGGTACATCGGCGTGACGGTCACCGTCACGGCCACCAGCCGCGAGCAGCTCGACGAGCTCTACCGCACGATGTCGACCCACCCGCTGGTGAAGGTCGTGCTCTGAGCGGTTGCGCCCGACGCGACGCCCCGCCATGATCGTCCGGCCGCTCGGCCCGGTGGACTACGCCACCACCTTCGCGGCCATGCGCACGTTCACCGGCGGGCGCGATGCGAGCACGGCCGACGAGGTCTGGCTCTGCGAGCACCCGCCCGTCTACACCCAGGGCCTCGCCGGTCGCCCCGAGCACGTGCGCGCCGCCGCCGACATCCCGGTCGTGCAGACCGACCGCGGCGGCCAGGTCACGTACCACGGGCCCGGCCAGGTCGTCGCCTACCCGCTGGTCGATCTCCGCCGGCTCGGCATCTACGTCAAGGAGTACGTGTACCGGCTCGAGCAGGCGCTGCTGAAGACGCTGGAGGCGATGCGCGTCACCGGCCACCGCGTGCGTGGCGAGCCCGGCGTGTTCGTGCGGCTCGACGACCCGTTCGGCCACGCGGTGCTGGCGCCGGCCGCGCCGGGCACCGACCCCTTCGCCGGCTTGGGCAAGATCGCCGCGCTCGGCGTCAAGGTGAGCCGCCACTGCACGTACCACGGCGTGGCGCTCAACGTGGCGATGGACCTGCGACCCTTCTCCGGCATCGACCCCTGCGGTCACGTCGGCCTGAAGACGGTCGACCTTTCTACAATCGGCGTCCAGGCGAAGCCTGCCGACGTCGCCGCGACGCTCGGCGCCCGGCTCGCCAGCACCCTGGGCGCTCGATGACCCTGACGATCAGCTCGACCCCGCAGCCCTACGACGCGACGCAGAAGCAGAAGGCCGAGGCCAAGACGGCGCGCATCCCGATCAAGATCGTGCCGGTCGGCGAGATGCTGAAGAAGCCCGACTGGATCCGCGTCCGCGCCGGCTTGCCCGGCTCTGCTCAAGTCGCGCGCTTCTACGAGATCAAGCAGATCCTGCGCGAGCACAGGCTGCACACGGTGTGCGAGGAAGCCTCGTGCCCGAACATCGGCGAGTGCTTCGGCAACGGCACCGCGA
>CAXSEJ010000266.1:0-3096 GCA_964236395.1 uncultured Rhizobacter sp. | reverse complement strand
CAGGCGCATGCGCCAGCCGCCGGAAAAGCTGTCGACAGGGGCGTCGAGCTCGGCGCTCTTGAAGCCGAGGCCGAGCAGCATCGCCTGGGCGCGCGGACGGGCGTCGAAGCCGCCGGCTTCACTGATGGCCTGGTGCGCGTCGCCCATTGCGTGGCCGTCGCCGCTCGCCTCGGCGGCGACCAGCGCGGCCTCGGCCTCGGCGAGCTGGGTGTCGCCGGCGAGCACGAAGTCGGTCGCGCCTTCGCTGGTCTCCGGCATGTCCTGCGCGACCTCGGCCATGCGCCAGCGTGGCGGCATGGAGAAGTCGCCGGCGTCGGGCTGCAGACGGCCGGCGATCAGGCTGAACAGCGACGACTTGCCGGCACCGTTGCGGCCGACCAGGCCGATCTTCTCGCCCGGCTGGAGCGTGACGCTGGTGCGGTCGAGGACGAGCTTGACGCCGCGACGCAGGGAGACTTGGCTGAGCACGAGCATGGCTGCGGGCGGTGCCTCGCGGCAGCGCGGTCAGGAAACGTTCAGGGGCGCGCCAGGCTGGCGAGCGCCGCTCGCGACACGAGCAGGACCTGATTGTCGCCTGCGCTGGTGTCGAGCCACGCCACCTCGAGGCGCGGGAAAGCGCGCTCGAAGTGGTGCTGCCCATGGCCGATCTCGAGCACCAGCACGCCCTCGTCGCTCAGGTGGGCCGGGGCGTCGGCCAGGATGCGCCGCACGAGGTCCATGCCGTCCGCGCCGCCGGCCAGCGCCAGCGCCGGTTCGGCGCGGTATTCGGCCGGCAGGGCGGCCATGCTCGCGTCGTCGACGTAGGGTGGGTTGCACAGGATGAGGTCGTAGCGGCCGTCGAGGCCGGCGAACAGGTCCGACGCGATCAGGCGGATGCGGCCGGCGAGCCCGTGCCGGTCGACGTTGATTCGCGCCAGCTCGAGGGCCGGCGGCGACACGTCGGCGGCATCGACGACGACCTCCGCGTAGACCATCGCCGCGAGCACCGCCAGGCTGCCGTTGCCGGTGCAGAGGTCGAGCACGCGGTGCGTCGTGTCGGAGAGCCAGGCGTCGAGCGTGCCGCTCTCCTCGGCATCGACGAGCAGCTCGGCGATGAAGGAGCGCGGCACGATGCTGCGCTCGTCGATCGTGAACGCAATGTCCTGCAGCCACGCCTCGCCGGTGAGGTAGGCGGCAGGGCGGCGGCTGGCGATGCGCGTGCCGACGAGCGCCTCGGCCTTGTCCCGATCGGCCGGCTCGATCTGCCGCTTGCCCCGGGTCTCGAGCGCATCGAGCGGCAACCCGAGCGACCAGGTGACGAGCCAGGCGGCCTCGTCGAAGGCGTTGGTCGTGCCATGGCCGAACGACACGCCGGCGCTCTTTAGCCGCTCGGCCTGGGCGATGACCAGCTCGACCAGCGTCATGGCAAGGCCACGAGGCGCTGGAGCGTGCCCAGATAGACGTTCTTCAGGACCTCGATGCTGCTCACGTCGACGCATTCGTCGATCTTGTGGATGCTCGCGTTGACCGGCCCGAACTCGACCACCTGCTCGCAGATGCGCGAGATGAACCGGCCGTCGGAGGTGCCGCCGGTGGTCGAGAGCTCGGTTTCGACGCCGGCATGGGCCCGAATCGCCTCGGTCAGCGCATCGCTCAGTGCCCCCGGCACGGTGAGGAAGGGCTCGCCGCCCAGCGTCCAGGCGATGTGGAACGGCGCGCCCTGGCGTGCCACCACCGCCTCGACGCGCGCCTTCAGCTGCTCCGGCGTCGACTCGGTGCTGTAGCGGAAGTTGAAGTCGATGACGACCTCGCCCGGGATGACGTTGCCGGCGCCGGTGCCGGCGTGGATGTTCGACATCTGCCAGGAGGTCGGCGGGAAGTGGTCGTTGCCGGCGTCCCATGAGATCGTGACCAGCTCGGCGAGCACCGGCGCGGCGAGGTGGATCGGGTTGCGGGCCAGGTGCGGGTAGGCGATGTGGCCTTGCACGCCCTCGATCCGGAGCTTTCCGGACAGCGTGCCGCGGCGGCCGTTCTTGATCATGTCGCCGACCCGCGTGACCGACGTCGGCTCGCCGACGATGCAGTAGTCGAGCCGCAGGCCCTGCGCGACCAGCCACTCGCAGACGCGCTTCGTGCCGTCGGTCGAAGGCCCTTCCTCGTCGCTGGTGATCAGGAAGGCGATGCCGCCGGCGTGGTCGGGCACGGCCGCGACGAATTCCTCCGCGGCGACGACCATCGCGGCGACCGAGGTCTTCATGTCGGCGGCGCCGCGGCCGTAGAGCTTGCCGTCGCGGTGGCTCGGCACGAAGGGGTCGCTGCGCCAGGCGGCCAGCGGTCCGGTCGGCACCACGTCGGTGTGGCCGGCGAAGACCAGCAGCTTGCCGTCGGCGGTGTCGCTCCGGCGGCCGCGGCGCACCGCCCAGAGGTTGCTGACCCGCGCCGTGTCGGGGCCGAAGGGCAGGTGGGTGCAGGCGAAGCCGACCGCTTCGAGCCGTTCGGCGAGAAGCGCCTGGCAGCCGGCGTCGTCGGGCGTGACCGAACGGCGCGCGATCAGCGCCTCGGCCAGGCGAAGCGTCGCGGACATGACGGGCCGGGGCTAGAAGCGGCGGAAGTTCGGCGACATGCCGGCCGCTTCTTCCGGGCGCACGTCGATCGTGATCTCGGTGAAGCTCGGCTGGTCGCTCTCGTCTTCCTTCTTCGCCACGATGCGCGACACCGGCGACATGTCGTTCTGCAGCCGCCACATCAGGTTGGTCGGCGAGTCGGCGTAGGCCAGGCCCTCGTCGCGGGTGATGACGTTGGCGTTGATCATGCGGGCCAGGTCCTGCTCGAAGGTCTGCGAGCCCTCGGCCATCGACTTCTCCATCGCTTCCTTGACGCCGCTGAAGTCGCCGCGCTCGATCATCTCGGAGACCAGCTTGGTGTTGAGCAGCACCTCGACCGCCGGCATGCGGCCGCCGGCGACGCTGCGCACCAGCCGCTGCGAGACGATCGAGCGCAGCCCCGCGGCCAGGTCGGCGAGCAGCGCCGGCCGCGCTTCCGGGGTGTAGAACGAGAGGATGCGGCCGAGCGCGTGGTAGCTGTTGTTGGCGTGCAGCGTCGAGAGCACGAGGTGGC
>CAXSEJ010000265.1:0-3099 GCA_964236395.1 uncultured Rhizobacter sp. | reverse complement strand
CGACGACGCTGCGCGCCGTGAGCAACCTGCTCGCGGGAGAGCGCGGCGCCGTCACGAAGGGCTCGATCGAGCTGCGCGGCGAGCGCATCGAGCGGCTCAGCACATCGCAGATGGTCGAGCGCGGCGTGATCCAGGTGATGGAAGGGCGGCGCTGCTTCGCCCACCTGACCATCGAGGAGAACCTGCTGACCGGCGCCTACACGCGGCGCGACTCGAAGGCCGACATCGCCGCCACGCTCGACAAGGTGTACCGCTACTTCCCGCGGCTCAAGGAACGGCGCGGCTCGCAGGCCGCCTACACCTCGGGCGGCGAGCAGCAGATGTGCGCGATCGGCCGGGCCCTGATGGCCAGGCCGAAGATGGTCCTGCTCGACGAGCCGTCGATGGGCCTGGCGCCGCAGATCGTCGAAGAGGTCTTCGAAATCGTCAAGGACCTGAACCAGAAGGAAGGCGTGACCTTCCTTCTCGCCGAGCAGAACACGAGCATGGCGCTGCGCTACGCCGACCACGGCTACATCCTGGAGAGCGGTCGCATCGTCATGGACGGTGCCGCGGCGATGCTGCGCGAGAACGAGGACGTGCGCGAGTTCTACCTGGGCACCGGCAGCGCCGCCACCGGCGCCGAGCGCAAGAGCTACCGCGACGTGAAGAGCTACAAGCGGCGCAAGCGCTGGCTCGCCTGACTCGGTCGTTGCCCATGGCCCGCGCCGACGCCGCCGCCCTGCAGACGCTGCTGCCGCTGCTGCGGCAGTTGCGCGAGGTCAAGGGCCTGAAGGAGGTGCAGCCCGGCGTCTTCTCCGCACGGCGCGACGCCTTCATCCACTTTCACGACGAAGGCGGCGTGCTCCATGCCGACATGAAGAAGCCGGGCGGCTCCGGCTTCGACCGCTATCCGCTGACCACTGCCGTGGATCAGCGCAAGCTCGTCGACGATGCGAAGCTGCGTGCACGCCGCTTCGACGACGAGTAGCCACCAGCCCGCTGCCACCCACACGACCCGTTTGATCACGATGAACAAGCTATTCGACACCCTCGAGTCCCGCCCGCCGGCGCAACGCGAGGCCGAGCTGATGTCGGCCTTGCGGGTGCAGCTCGGCCACGCCCGCGACCACGCGCCGGCGTTCGCGGCGGCGCTGTCGGGCATCGACGCCGGCAGCATCGCGACGCGTCGCGACCTCGCGTCGCTGCCGGTGGTGCGCAAGCACGAGCTCCTCGAACGGCAGCGGGCCGCGCGGTCGGGCGATGTCTTCGGCGGCTTCTCGGCGGTCGGCTGGGGCGCGGCCGCCGCCGACCGGCGCGCGCTCAAGGTGTTCGCTTCGCCCGGCCCGATCTACGAACCCGAAGGCCGCCGGCGCGACTACTGGCGCATGGCGCGCGCCCTGTTCGCGGCCGGCTTTCGCGCCGGCGACCTGGTCCACAACAGCTTCAGCTACCACTTCACGCCGGCCGGCTCGATGATGGAAAGCGGCGCGGAGGCGGTCGGCTGCACCGTCTTTCCGGCCGGCACCGGCCAGACCGAGCAGCAGGTGCAGGCGATGGCCGAGCTCCGGCCCGATGCCTACGCCGGCACGCCGAGCTTTCTCAAGCTGCTGCTGGAAAAGGCCGACGAAGCCAGTGTCGCGCTGCCGTCGCTCACCAAGGCGGCGCTGAGCGGCGAGGCCTTCCCGGCGGCACTGCGCGACTGGCTCGGCGCCCGCGGCATCGCCGGCTACCAGAGCTACGGCACCGCCGACCTCGGCCTCGTCGCCTACGAGACGGCAGCGCGGGACGGGCTCGTCGTCGAGGAATCGGTGATCCTCGAGATCGTGCGCCCCGGCACCGGCGAGCCGGTGCCCGATGGCGAGGTCGGCGAGGTGGTCGTCACCACGCTCAACCCCGACTACCCGCTCATCCGCTTCGGCACCGGCGACCTCTCAGCCGTGCTCGCCGGGCCATGCCCCACCGGCCGCACCAACCAGCGCATCCGCGGCTGGCTCGGCCGCGCCGACCAGTCGGCCAAGGTGCGCGGCATGTTCGTGCACCCGTCGCAGGTCGCGGAGATCGTCCGCCGCCACCCCGAGATCGGCCGGGCCCGGCTCGTGATCGAAGGCGAGATGGCCGACGACCGGATGACGCTGCACGTCGAGGTCGCCGGCGACGGCGAAGGCCTGGCCGAGCGCGCGGCGCAGACCATCCGCGACGTGACGAAGCTGCGCGGCAGCGTCGTCGTGTGCGCGCCGGCGAGCCTGGCCAACGACGGCAAGGTCATCGACGACCAGCGCCGGCACGGCTGACCACGGGTCGGCTGCGCCTGCCGATGCCAGTGGTTTCCACGCTGACGGGTCAAGTCGCCACCCCGACAATCGGTCGGATTCCCCTTCGAACGAGCACCCCGCCATGAGACAAGCCACCCGCCTCTTCGCCGCCCTGGCCCTTGCCCTGGGGTTCACCGCCACCGCCTTCGCCGAGTACCCCGACAAGACGATCACCATCATCGTGCCGTTCACGGCCGGCGGCCCGACCGACAAGGTCGCGCGCGACCTGGCCGAGGCGCTGCGCAAGCCGCTGAACGGCGCCTCGATCGTGATCGAGAACGTCGGCGGCGCCGGCGGCACGCTCGGCGCCGCCAAGGTGGCCCGCGCCCCGAACGACGGCTACACGCTGCTCGTGCACCACATCGGCATGAGCACCTCGCCGTCGCTCTACCGGACCATGCCGTACAAGACGCTCGACGACTTCGAGTACCTCGGCATGATCAACGAGGTGCCGATGACGCTGATCGGCAAGCCCACGCTGCCGGCCAACACCTACCCCGAGCTGGTGAAGTGGATGGAGGCGAACAAGGGCAGGATCAACCTCGCCAACGCCGGCCTCGGCGCCGCCTCGCACCTGTGCGGCCTGCTCCTGCAGAGCTCGCTCAAGATCGACATGCAGACCGTGCCGTACAAGGGCACCGCGCCGGCGATGACCGACCTGCTCGGCGGCCAGGTCGACCTGATGTGCGACCAGACGACGAACACGACCGGCCAGATCGAGAGCGGCAAGGTCAAGGCGTACGCCGTCACGTCGGCCAAGCGGCTGACGACGCCGGCGCTGAAGAACCTGCCGACGCTCGACGAG
>CAXSEJ010000264.1:0-3123 GCA_964236395.1 uncultured Rhizobacter sp. | reverse complement strand
ATATGGATGTCGCGCTTCTCGAACATCTCGTCCTTGATGCCCAGGCGGCGGGCGCGGCTGCGCACGACCGAACGAGCGGCCTCGACCGACTCCTTCATCACGTCGCCAAGCTGGCCGGTGCGGATGATGTTGCCCTTGCCGGGCATCACCGCCGCCTCGATGGTCAGCAGGTCGCCGCCCACCTCGGTCCACGCCAGGCCGACCACCTGGCCGACCTGGTTCTCCTTCTCGGCCTGGCCGTAGTCGAACTTGCGCACGCCGAGGTAGGCGTTGAGGTTGTCCTCGGCGACGATGACCTTCTCGGTCACTTCCTTCAGCTGGATCGACTTGATCACCTTGCGGCAGATCTTCGAGATCTCGCGCTCCAGCGAGCGCACGCCGGCCTCGCGGGTGTAGTAGCGAACGATGCCGCGCACCGCCGACTCCGTGACCTCGAGCTCGCCGTCCTTCACGCCGTTGTTCTTCGCCTGCTTGGGCAGCAGGTACTTGACGGCGATGTTGACCTTCTCGTCCTCGGTGTAGCCCGAGAGGCGGATGACCTCCATGCGGTCGAGCAGCGCCGGCGGAATGTTCATCGAGTTCGAGGTCGCGATGAACATCGTGTCCGACAGGTCGAAGTCGACCTCGACGTAGTGGTCGCTGAAGGTGTGGTTCTGCTCCGGGTCGAGCACTTCAAGAAGCGCCGACGATGGGTCGCCGCGGAAGTCCATGCCGAGCTTGTCGATCTCGTCGAGCAGAAACAGCGGGTTCTTCGTGCCGATCTTGGTCAGCGACTGCAGCACCTTGCCCGGCATGGAGCCGATGTAGGTGCGGCGATGGCCGCGGATCTCGGCTTCGTCGCGCACGCCGCCGAGCGCCATGCGCACGAACTTGCGGCCGGTGGCACGGGCCACGCTCTGGCCGAGCGAGGTCTTGCCGACGCCCGGAGGGCCGACCAGGCACAGGATCGGCGACTTCACCTTGTCGACGCGCTGCTGCACTGCGAGGTACTCGAGGATGCGGTCCTTGACCTTGTCGAGGCCGTAGTGGTCCTCGTCGAGCACCTGCGCCGCGAAGGCGAGGTCCTGCTTGATCTTGGTCTTCTTCGACCACGGCAGGTTGACGAGGGTGTCGATGTAGTTGCGCACGACCGTCGCTTCGGCCGACATCGGCGACATGAGCTTGAGCTTCTTGAACTCGGCGTCGACCTTCTTTTTCGCTTCCTTCGGGAGCTTGGCGGCGATGATCTTCTTCTCGAGCTCCTCCATATCGGCGCCCTCTTCGCCGTCGCCGAGCTCCTTCTGGATCGCCTTCACCTGCTCGTTCAGGTAGTACTCGCGCTGGCTCTTCTCCATCTGCCGCTTGACGCGGCCGCGAATGCGCTTTTCCACCTGCAGGATGTCGACCTCGTGCTCGAGTTGCTCGAGCAGCTTCTCGAGCCGCTTGTCGATGTCGACGAGGTCCAGGACCGCCTGCTTGTTCTCGAGCTTGAGCGGGAGATGGGCCGCGATGGTGTCGGCCAGACGACCGGCGTCGTCGATGCCGGCGATCGAGGTCAGGATTTCGGGCGGGATCTTCTTGTTGAGCTTGACGTACTGGTCGAACTGCTGCGTGACGGCGCGGCGAAGCGCCTCGACCTCGCTCTTGGCATCGGTCTCGGGCGGCACCGGCGTGACTTCGGAGACGAAGTACTCGCCGTTGTCGACGATGGAGTGCGTGTTCGCGCGCTGCACGCCTTCGACGAGGACCTTCACCGTGCCATCGGGGAGCTTCAGCATCTGCAGGATCGACGAGACGCAGCCGACGTCGAACATGTCGTCGGGCTTCGGTTCGTCCTTGCCGGCGGCCTTCTGGGCGACCAGCATGATCTGGCGGCCGGCTTCCATGGCGACCTCGAGCGCCTTGATCGACTTGGGGCGGCCGACGAACAGGGGAATGACCATGTGCGGGAAGACGACGACGTCGCGCAACGGCAGCAGCGGCAGGGTGATCTTCTCGGCAGGCAAAACGGGGTGACCGGACATTGCAGACCTCTCTTTCTCAAGCCGATCTGAGGCCCGAGCAGTCGATTAAAAGGGGGGGCGCGGAGGCGTGGCGCCGGAGGAAAGGAACCGGCCCGGACGGTAAGCGCCGGGCGCAGCGCGCATCAGGCGCTGAACTTCGCCGGCTCTCGGTAGACGAGCAGCGGCTTGGCTTCGTCCTGGATGGTGTGCTCGTCGAGCACCACCTTGGCCACGCCGTCGAGCGTGGGCAGCTCGAACATGGTGTCGATCAGCGACTGTTCCATGATCGAGCGCAGGCCGCGGGCGCCGATCTTTCGGGCCAGCGCCTTCTTGGCGATGGCGGCAAGCGCCGACGGCCGAATTTCGAGTTCGACGCCGTCCATGGCGAAAAGCTTCTGGTACTGCTTGACCAGCGCGTTCTTCGGCTCGGTGAGGATGCGCACCAGCGCGTCGTCGGTCAGTTCGCCGAGCGTGGCGACGACCGGGAGCCGGCCGACCAGCTCGGGAATCAGGCCGAACTTGATCAGGTCTTCGGGCTCAACCTCGCGGAAGATTTCCGAGACGCGCTTTTCGGATTTGGTGTGGACCGTGGCGCCGAAGCCGATGCCCGATCGCTCGGAACGATTCTGGATCACCTTCTCCAGGCCGTCGAAGGCGCCGCCGCAGATGAACAGGATGTTCGTCGTGTCGATCTGCAGGAAATCCTGGTTCGGGTGCTTGCGGCCGCCCTGCGGCGGCACGCTCGCCATCGTTCCCTCGACGAGCTTCAAGAGCGCCTGCTGCACGCCCTCGCCCGAAACGTCGCGGGTGATCGAAGGGTTGTCGGCCTTGCGGCTGATCTTGTCGATCTCGTCGATGTAGACGATGCCGCGCTGCGCCTTCTCGACGTCGTAGCCGCAGTTCTGCAGCAATTTCTGGATGATGTTCTCGACGTCTTCGCCGACATAGCCGGCTTCGGTCAGCGTGGTCGCATCGGCAATCACGAACGGCACGTTGAGCAGGCGCGCCAGCGTTTGCGCGAGCAGCGTCTTGCCGGAGCCGGTCGGGCCGATCAGCAGGATGTTGCTCTTTGCGAGCTCGATCTCGTCTTTGGTGCGGCTCATGTGCTTGAGCCGCTTGTAGTGGTTGTAGACCGCGACCG
>CAXSEJ010000263.1:0-3125 GCA_964236395.1 uncultured Rhizobacter sp. | reverse complement strand
GCGCTGGCGCCGGCGGTCGTCGGCTATCTGGTCCAGAGCACGGGCAACTTCGTGGCCGGCTTTGCCTTCATGGACTGCGCGCTCGTCGCCTCGGCCATCTGCTTTCTCGGCCTCACACCGGCGCTGCGCCGCGCCCATCGTGCCTTCGCCGAGGGCAGCGCTGTGGTGGCCGCGCCGAGGCCATCGGCCGCCTGACATCTGGGCCGGTTCGCACTCGCTCAAGCCGACTGAGGACTCATGAACATGACGGCATCACGCAAGACATCCCCTGGTTCGCCCCGCTGCGCCCTGGCGGCCGGCCTCCTCTTTGCAGCATCGGTCGCGGCCGCCGACACCTATCCGTCGCGGCCGGTCACGATGGTCGTGCCCTTCGCCGCCGGCGGCACGACCGACATCCTTGCCCGTGCCCTCGGCCAGGGCCTGTCGCGCCGGCTGGGCCAGCCGGTGCTCATCGACAACAAGTCGGGCGCCGGCGGCACCGTCGGCGCGACGCAGGTGATGCGCTCGGCGGCCGATGGCTACACGCTGCTGCTGGGTGGCGCTTCCGACCAGGTCAACGCGCCGTTCATGATGGCCAAGGCGCCCTACGACCCGGCGCGCGACTTCGCCCCGGTCGGCTGCGCGATGCGCACCTCGAGCGTGCTCGTGGTCAACCCGGCGCTGCCGGCCGAGTCGATGGCCGATCTGGTCCGGCTCGCCAAGGCGCAGCCGGGCAAGATCAACTTCGGCAGCGCCGGCATCGGCAACACGTCGCACCTCCTGGGCGAAATGCTGGCCCAGAACACCGGCGTCACCCTCACCCACGTTCCCTATCGCGGCAACGCCCCGGCGATCACCGACCTGCTCGGCGGCCAGGTGCAGATGATGTTCTCGGCGCCGGTCTCCGTTCTTCAGTACATCAACGCCGGCAAGATGCGGCCGCTCGCCGTCACCTCGGCAACCCGGCTGGCGGAGTTGCCGAAGGTGCCGACGCTGCGCGAGCTGGGCATTCCGATCGAGATCTACAGCTGGGCCTGTCTCTTCGTGCCGGCGAAGACGCCGGCGCCGGTCGTCGACAGGCTGCACACCGCGCTCTCCCAGGTGCTCGACGACGCGCCCGTGCTGCAGTCAATCACTTCCATGGGCGGCGAGAAATTCGCCATGACGCCGGCCGAGACGCAGCGCTTCCTGACGAGCGAGCGGTCGACCTGGGGCGCTCTCATTCGCACTCGCAACATCAAGGCCGAATGAAGCGGCCGGTGCCCATTGGCTCAAGGAGGAACATCAGAATGAAAAAGTATTCCTGCACCCTGCTCGCACTCGGCGCCATCGCGGGGACCGCCTCGGCGCAGTCTTCGGTCACGCTTTTCGGAACGATCGACGTGACGGCCCGGTATGTGAAGGCCGACGGGCAGCACCGGCGCCTGAGCGAGGCCACCGACGGGCTCAACAGCAACCAGCTCGGCCTGCGCGGCGTCGAAGACCTCGGCGGCGGCCTGAAAGCGGGCTTCACCTTGCTCAGCGGCATCTCTCCCGACACCGGCTCGCAGGCGTCGAGCAGCAGGTTCTGGAACCGGCGCTCGACGGTGAGCATTTTCAGCAACGCCGGCGAGCTGCGGCTCGGCCGCGATTACGTGCCGACGTTCTGGCCCGTCGCCAGCTTCGACGCCTTCGGCATCGTCGGCCTCGGCGCGGCGGCCAACGTACACCAGATGTACGAAGGCACGCGCCAGGACAACACGATCGGCTACTTCCTGCCGCCAGGCCTCGGCGGCTTCTACGGCCACACGATGTTCGGCGCGGCCGAGGGCGGATCGAGCGGCGACAAGCCGACGCGCTACATCGGCGGCCGGCTCGGTTTCGCGAGCGGCCCGTTCGACGTCACCGTCGCCGGCGGGCAGCGGCGTTTCGCCGCCGTCACCACGCAGGGCAGCCCCGGCTTGACCGGCGCCAATCCAGGCGCCGTCGCGCAGATCGGCGACCTGCAGCGCACCTACGACA
The DNA here is from genome assembly GCA_964236395.1 of uncultured Rhizobacter sp. Taxonomy (GTDB): domain Bacteria; phylum Pseudomonadota; class Gammaproteobacteria; order Burkholderiales; family Burkholderiaceae_C; genus Schlegelella_A. Next base: position 1,145 of record CAXSEJ010000263.1, on the reverse strand, counting down.
TCGGTGCCTCGTGGAACTTCGGCTTCGCCAAGCTGATGGGATCGTTCGACCGGGAGAAGCTGCGCAACATCTTCGAGAACATCGGCTCGATCAGCGCCGTGATTCCCATCGGGCTCACCGAGATCCACGTCGGCTACGACCGAAGCACGCTGAAGAACGCCACCGGGACGGGTTCGAGCAATGCGGTCGACCAGGCAAAGATCAGCTTCGTCTACAACGCATCGAAGCGCTCGGCCATCTTCGTCACGGCATCCCGCCTCGACAACAAGGACGCGAGCCGCCTGACCCTGGCCGGCGCGGCCGGGCAGACGAAGCCCGGCGGCAAGAGCCAGGCCGCCGAGGTCGGCATCCGTCACTTTTTCTGACAAGGAAGGGCCATGCGCAAGACCACCCGACTGAAGGAACTGATCCACGCCCCCGAGCTGCTGGTCATGCCGGGCGCGTTCGACCCGCTTTCGGCCCGCATCGTCCAGGAGGCGGGTTTTCAGGCCATCCAGTGCTCGGGCTACGCGATCTCGGTGAACCGGCTCGGGCTGCCCGACTACAGCTTCCTGGCCATGTCGGACATGGTCGCGGCGAGCCAGAACATCGTCGACGCGGTCGATCTGCCGGTCATGGCCGACGGCGACACCGGCTTCGGCAACGCCGTCAACGCCTGGTACGCGGTGAAGGCCTTCGAGCGCGTCGGCTGCGCCGGCGTGAACATCGAGGACCAGGTCATGCCCAAGCGGTGCGGCCACCTGGAAGGCAAGTCGATCGTGCCGATCGACGAGGCGGTCGCCAAGATCACGGCCTGCGCCGCCGCCCGCGTCGACCCCGACTTCGTCATCAACGCGCGCACCGACGCTCTGGCGGTGGGCGGCATCGACGAGGTGATCCGTCGCGGCAACGCCTACATGCAGGCCGGCGCGACGATGATCTTCATCGACGGCATGACCGACAAGGCGCTCGCCCGGCAGGCGGTGCAAAGCATCCGCGGCCCGGTCGCGATAAACGTCGTCGAGGGCGGCAAGTCGCCGGGCCAGTTCACCTTCGCCGAGATGGAGGCGATGGGCCTGGCCCGCGTCAGCCTGCCCGGAACGCTGGTGCTCGCCGCCATCCAGGGCATGCGCGACGCGATCGCCGCGGTCAAGGCCAACGGCTAT